>JAOUNZ010000090.1 GCA_029880665.1 Candidatus Nitrosopumilus sp. | reverse complement strand
ATCTTCTTCAGACAGCTGATGCTGCAAAAGCAAAAGGAACAACCACGCAAAAGTATGGTGCTACCACAAAATCCCAAGTTTGTGGCGACAGGCTATGCTCAGAAATCCCCGCAGAGGAAAGAAAAACCATGGCAAAAAGCCCCGCCGTCATATCTGCCGACATAGATTCGCTTTTTGACAGGATGGATTCAATCCACAAGAAACACCAGTCAGAAATGGCACAGATGTGGAAATCAATGACTCCGCAAGAACGATCTGTGATGTTTCAGAACATGGAACAGATGATTGAGCAAATGGAGTCAATGAGCACAAGTGAACACATGCAGATGATGGGCGAAATGATACAGGACAAATCCCACATGATGCATGATGGGCAAATGATGATGGGCAACGAGCCAGTATACAATGAGATGCTCAACCCAAGACAGGTTGACTATCCCAATGTACTGGGATTCAATGATCTGCATATTCATGCAATAAGGCATCTTGATGTTGAAAAGTCTCATGGCACTGCCGAGCATCTATTGCAGACAATAGTCCATCATCACTGCAAAGTCTATGATGACATGACTGCAACATGTTTGCTTTTCCCTTACGGGATGACTGATCAGGACAAGCCATACGGTGTGGAATACATCATCACGGCCGACCAATTCCGAGATCTGCCTGAAGATGAGCAATCCTATTGGCACTATCACAAGACAGAATTCCCAAGAGCACAAGCGACATTCCCTGACCTTTCTGGCGCAGAGCTGTCTGAACTTCAGCCAGTTCTTGATGAGACATACGGAAAAGTGTATTACTTTTGGAATTATGGCGACGCATACCCGATGGGAGAACCATACGTTCTAGTTGTTCAGGACATTCCTGATCAATAACTCTCCTTTTTTTTAATCTTAGATTCTTGTTATCTGAAATTAGAAAAGCGATAATTGCATAGGTAAGGTCAAGACACAGGCAAACATGCTTTCATTTTATCTTTCCGTTTGATTCTTGACATGAGTTTTTTCATGAACAAACACCTTTTCAAAAATATCTGAATTGCATTGCCCGTTAAAACTGCAATCCCAGCAAGGATCTACAAAACAAATATCACATATAACCTTGTGACTTGAACAAATTCATAATACAGATACAAAAGGTATCTTTTTAATTCAAACAAAATTAAAAAAGGCATGAGAGAAAAAACAGAATCCATTGATAAGACAAAAACCGTATCCTTTAGACTATCTTCTGCTTTAATTAAAGAACTGAAAGAAGAAGCAGAAATTGAAAAAATTAACTTTAATGCTTTGGTTTCAAAAATTTTAGATAATCATATTCTTTGGGAAAAATATGAGAGAAAAGTAGGACTATTGCCCATGACCAAACCTTTTGTTAAAGATGCCATTCAAAGACTTACAGAAAAAGAAATCATACATTTGGCAGAAGTAGTAGAAAAGGATACGTTTTCAGACATACTCAATTTCATGAAAGGTGACTATACCATAAAGGATTTTATAGAAATTCTTCGCACATGGCTCAACGTCGCCTGGATGCAACATAATATTGAGAATAAAAATAACACCGTAGTCTTTAAAATCCAACATGATTTGGGTGAAAAGTGGTCACTCTATGTAAAAACTCTGGCTACGGAGCTATTCTACGATATATTGGAAAAAAAGATAGAAGTGACACTGACCAAAACAACAATAACTCTTGTATTTCCAAGAGAATAAGTTGTTTCTATTTTTGTGAGAATGCTGCTAATTAGAATAGACCTCAAGAGATGGAATCTATAGTGTATTACATTGTGTTGCTACCACTATATCTATTACAACAAAGATAGCATAACTATGAAAACAAAGGAGGTGTCAAAACAAGTATAATAGCAAATCAGCATCACAACCTCATTTTATTTTTTCTGATTTGCCAGTTTACTTCCAAACCATGATAAAACAATTAATTTTCAATGGAGATCCAAAGTCCACATTAGATGTTAACAAATATCTGCAATTAGAAAACAAATGTCATAGTCTTCTCAATAACAATGAGATCAGATTTGTTGGAATAATAAATCGCATGGGAAATATCATATCTGGAGGATTTAGTGAAGAGGTCGATTTGCTTGAAACTGATGAAAAAAGAAGAAAACTCTACATGCAAACTGCACTTGAAATTTCTATGCGAGAAGATTTTAACGATACTTTGGGTAAGATAAACTACATCGCTACAAATCGAGACAATGTTTTGGTGATAACTATGCCCATGAATAATCACGTAATGTTGATTTCTGCCAAACCTACATCTAAAGTCGAACAAATTATTACAAAAGTCCATGCTTTAGGATTCTTTCAGTCTGAGGTTTAGACATGGCTCAAACATGTATGGGATTATGTGAACGCCTAAAGTCAATTCCAATTAGAAATAGTCTCCGCTATTCAACGGGTCAAAAACGATGTTCGCTATGCGAGCATTATTTTCACACAGAAAAAGTAAGATGTCCTTGCTGCACGACAAGATTGAGAGTTAAACCGAGAAGCAGAAAAAGCAAGAAATGAAGATCATGCAAACACATTAGATGTCAGACAAGGGCAAAAAAGAGTTATAAGATTTTTGTATCAAACTTGCTCTATTTCCGATTTTTCATTTACCCACAATCCGACAGTTTCGATTGGCAAATTCCAAGATTTTATAGTCTCCACACATTTTTTTATCTGTTCCAGATGTTCTTCTTTTGAAACAGGATTTCCAGCACAGTCATGATGGCCTGCAACAGCCACAAGAGATGATTTGTGGGCGTTGATGGATATCAGAGCCTTAGACTTAATTTTATCCAGAATATTTTGGTCCCTACCACACACTACCTTGTCACATCCCGGTTCTGTTATCATGTCGACATAATTGACGGAATATTTTTCCTTAATCCAATCAGATACTGGTGTCTGTGTTCTCCCATCAATGCAGTTTATCGCTGTTGCAAATTTAGAGTCTGTCATCAGTTTACTCCTTCTGGTTTCATGATGATCTTGCCAAAGAATTTGCCTTGGAGCATCTTTGTGTGGGCTTCTGCCGCTTGCTCAAACGAATAAACTGAATCAATTTCAGCTTTGATTTTTCTTTTCCCCATCCAATACAATCCATCTTCCATCTCGGCTTTTGTTCCTTGAGTAGAACCCAATACGTTGATTCCCTTGAAGAATATTTGTCTTAGATCGATTTTTGCATCATAGCCTGTAGTGGCACCACATGATACCAGAGTCCCACCATAATTTAGCAGCGTAAGCTGTTTGTTGAAATGGGTTTCGCCAATGTGATCAAATGTCAGATCAACTCCAGGTCTTACACCCGTCTTTGCAGAAATGTCTTTGGTAATTTTATAGACTTCCTTATGCCAGTCATCCTTTCTATGGTCCACTGCATAATCCGCTCCAAGCTCTAAGCACTTGTCTAGCTTGTCCGGACTTGCAGTTGCAATGACAGTGCAGTCATACAGTTTTGCAATCTGAATGCCAAAGCTACCTACTCCTGAACCTCCGCCCATAATCAAGACGGTCTGTCCTGGCTTTATCTTGGCCCTCCCAACTAGCATGTGCCATGATGTCAGAATGGTCATGGATGCAGCTGCTGCATCATCATATGACACGCCATCTGGAATCTTGGATATGTTGACTTCTGGCAGGTGTACTGATTCACTATATGCGCCCCAAAGGGGTCCTGTTTGGAAACCCCAAACCTGTCTGTTAGTACAATCAAATTCCCTACCTGATGTGCATTGTTGGCAGACTCTGCATGCAAGATTTGAATGGGAAACCACCCTGTCTCCAACCTTGATGTTTTTAACATCTTCTCCAATCGCAATTACATCACCTGCAGCGTCAGATCCTGATACGTGCGGTAGAGGTATTGCAATAGGAACTCCGCGCATTCCCCAAATATCGTTATAGTTTAGTGCGGCAGATTTTAGCTTGAAAACAACCTCATCTGCCTTTGGTTTTGGCTCATCTATGTCCTGGACTTTGAGGATTTTAGAGTAATTGTCATCTGGTGCATACTCGTTATACACAACAGCCTTCATTATTGGCTAGGCCTCTCTGTGGAGATTTCTTTGAATGATTTTTTTAATATTTTTGTTCTGTCTTGTTTCATTTCTTGTTTTCTTGTATTTTTTTATTTAACTTGGTAGCAATACAATGTGACACAAAGTAACTCAGATCTTTCAAAATGTTTTTAGCCATAATCTGAGAATCCAAACCATGGATGAAGAGCCAAAGGACGTAATTGTTTTAGGGACGATCAAGTCGGGTGTAAAATCATTTAACAAAATATGTCAAGTGGCAAAGATTGAGCCATCCGAACTTAATTCTGTTCTTGAAAAGTTAGAATCAAGGGGACTGATAGACGTAAAGGAGAAGAAAGGACTGTTTGGAAAGAAAATAGAAATTAATGCAACAGAGAAAGGGGCAAAGGAATTGGAATATAGAATACACGAACTGGAGGGAAAATGGAATCAAATGGCGCAACTGTATAAGTCCGGAGACAAGCAAAAACTCCAAAAACACATGGAAGAAAACAAGATTTCGTTCAAGGAAATGATGTTTTTTGGGGTTTTGGACATGGTTATGTTTTCAATGATGTTTAGCATGTTGGGAATGACCATGAGCAGCTTTATTCCATCGCAAGACATGTCTCAGGATGTAGCAAGTGGAGACGAGGATATGGGCGGTGATGACGGAGGAGGATTTGATTTTGATATTGGATTTTAGATATTTTATCGAATAGAAAAATCACACATGGTATAAATTTTGGAAAACAAAACCATATACGTTGAAAAAAATACTTGTACCTTTTGATGGTTCTGGGTACTCTGAAAAAGCATAT
>JAOUNZ010000019.1 GCA_029880665.1 Candidatus Nitrosopumilus sp. | reverse complement strand
CAACTGTGGAGCGAGGATTCTTGCTTGTGGTTTTTTGTTGGATGGCAATTGCAGGTGAAAGACCCTCAATAGAGTCAACGTCAGGTTTATCCATCATCTCCAGAAACTGCCTGGCATATGCAGACAGGGATTCCACATATCGTCTCTGGCCTTCAGCATATATTGTGTCAAATGCCAGTGTTGATTTTCCAGAACCAGACAATCCACTGATTACAACTAGTTTGTTTTTTGGAATGTCAATATCAATATTTTTTAGGTTGTGATGTCGTGCTCCACGGATTTTTAATTTATTTTCGGTCATCTTTGTACTGAATCTCCTTTTCTATTCTTTTTATTCTGTCTCTGCATTCTATTGCTTTTTCAAAATCTAAATCTTCTGAATATTTTTTCATTTGGGCTTCCAAGTCAATAACATCAGCAGCAAGGTCATGAAGAGACTTTAATTTTGAATCATCTAGTGTTGTTTCCTGTTCAGGAACTGGTTTAATTATCGTTCTAGGAGTGATGTGATGTTCTTTATTGTATTGAATTTGTTTTTCCCTACGACGGTTAGTCTCATTAATAGTATTTTTCATGGATTGGGTAGTAGTATTGGCATACATTATAACAGTGCCGTTGACATTTCTTGCGGCACGACCACATGTTTGAATTAAGCTGGTAGAATTTCTCAAGAATCCTTCTTTGTCTGCATCCAAAATTGCAACCAGGGAAACTTCCGGAATATCAAGCCCCTCTCGAAGCAGGTTGATCCCAACTAGAACATCAAATTCACCCATTCGCAGCTGTCTGATTATCTCAGTTCGTTGCAGTCCTTCAATCTCGGAGTGCATGTATCTGACTCTGACCTGCTTTTTTGACAGATACTCTGCCAAATCTTCAGCCATTCTTTTAGTAAGAGTGGTGACCAGAACACGCTCAGAATTAGATGATCTTTTCTGAATTTCTTTGATTAAATCATCCATTTGATCTTTTGTTGGCCTGACTTCGATTTTTGGATCAAGCAAGCCAGTAGGTCTGACTAGTTGTTCTGCAATAGTAGTAGAAATTTTTTGTTCATACTCTGATGGTGTGGCAGATACAAAAATAGTATTTTTGATATAATCTTCAAATTCTTCAAATTTCAGAGGGCGGTTATCAAATGCACTTGGAAGTCTGAACCCGTATGTGACTAGCTCGTTTTTTCTTGAGTGATCACCTTTGTACATACCATGAAGCTGGGGCAAAGTAACATGGGATTCATCAATTACCAAAAGATAATCATCTCCAAAAAAATCCATCAGGCAAAATGCCTTTTCTCCAGACTTTCTACCATCAAAGTGTCTAGAATAATTTTCAATACCAGAGCAATATCCCAATTCCTCAATCATCTCAAGATCATAGTTTGTTCTCATCTCTAGCCTTTGTTTTTCTAATTCATTTAATTCAGGCAATCTTTTCTCCAGTTCTTCTTTGATTGATTTGACAGCTCTCTCTCTAACATCTTTTGCAATCAGATAGTGTTTTGCAGGGAAAATTTTCATTTGGGATAATTTCTTTTTTTCTTTTAATGAGACATGGTCAAGTAAAGTTATTTTTTCAATCTCATCACCAAACATTGAGATTCTTACCATATCTTCAGAATATGCAGGAATGACATCAATTGTATCTCCCTTAACTCGGAAATTTCCAGGTGCTACTTCAGTATCGTTTCGTTCGTATCTTGCATCAACCAGCTTTCGAATAATCTCATTTCGTTTAATCAGATCACCACTGGCAATCAGAATTGCCAAGTCTTTCCAGTCTTGTGGATTTCCAAGGGAGTAAATGCAAGATACAGTTGATACGATGATAGTTGGTTCATCAGAGAGCAGCATTGCAGTGGCCTCTAGTCGAAGTTTTTCAATTTTCTCATTGATTTGAGTGTCTTTTTCAATGTAGGTATCAGTCTGCGGCAAGTAGCTTTCAGGTTGATAATAGTCATAATAAGAGACAAAATAACCCACATTGTTCTTGGGAAAGAATTGCTTTAATTCAGCATACAGCTGGGCTGCCAGAGTTTTATTATGAGAAATTACCAGAGTGTTTTTGCCTGTTCTTGCAATGACATTTGCAATCGAGAAAGTCTTACCACTGCCAGTTACACCTAACAATGTCTGAACAGAGCCTTTCTTTACACCTTCAACTAGCATATCAATTGCCTTTGGTTGATCACCTGTAGGACCATATTCAGACACCAGTTCAAATCTTTTGATTTGTTGCAACAGTTACGATCGTCTGAAACTGAACTTATAGCTAACGATCGTATAGCCATCACCCAAGGTTTACAAAGAATAAGAGTCAACATCAAATTTTTTGATGTCAAGAAGATTAAAACAAGAATCAAAAATCAGAGTAGAAAAGATAAAACAGAGTGATGGCATTGCCTCGTAATTTCAGTCAGTTAGATTATAAAATATTCAACACAGAAAAAGTATCATAATAGAAAACAACATTTCAAATTAACTAGCACATACAGAAGACACTAGTTTGAATTTAAACAGATACTTCATAATTTTGTCAAGGTTTCAAATCATGTGGATTGTGTCTCTGAGATTATCTTAAAGTGCTGGTTTTCACCATATCGGCTCATCGATCATTTCCAATCCATTTTCAGTTATCTTAAAGCCCATAATTTCCAGAGTTTGTTTTGCAGTAGGTGAATTTTTTTTCAATATGTTTTGGGCCAGTTTTAATTTATCTTCAGGTTTGAGATGCTGTCCGATTTTATATTTCCCATAAAGGGTTTGTGGGATGATCTTAATTACGCTGACTGCGTCTAGAACACGCATATCAAGTTGTATTGGATCGTATTTTCCTTCAGGCTGGTATTTTTTCATCAGTCCGTTTAGTGCGAGTGTTTTTTCTTCTCTGTCAGATACAAAAGTTGCAATTCCTTTTATTACAACACTGATGTACAGCGTATCTGCTAGAGATGCATTGTGTGGATCCTCAAAATAAGAGGGAAGAAATTCCAATTCCCTGTCGGCCTCAAATCCTACGCGGTTGTTCCTAGAGATATTATCTAATTTTTCACCTCTTATGTGAGAGTGCATATAGACTACGTCGTTAAGAAATACAAAATTCATGGGAATTATTTGTGGAAATCCGTTTTGATCTATGCTTGATAGGCGTCCAACATGTTCTTCGTCAAGAAACTCTTTTATTTTTTCATATGATTTAATCTGAAGTATTCCAACCAGCTGCATGCGGTAGTTCAAGGAAATAATATTATAAATCCAGATCATCAAAACCACTAAAATACAAGACAGTCAAAAAAAGACTGAAAGATCAGTATCTTGATGAGCTGAAAGACAATTTTGATTCATATTCAAATCAGCTGAAAAAATTAAGAGGCAAACTCCTAAAAACAAGATCATCTGAAATGCAATCAGATATTATCAAACAGATTGATTCATTGGCAAACAAGATGTAGTATAACCAAAAACAGTCTGCAAAGGTAACAAAATCAAGAATAAAGGAGTTAAAGAAAAAGTCAAAGCGATGAACTAGTCATCAGAATCTAGTTCTTTGGCCAATGAATTGATTTCTAGAATTTTACATTCTAGTTCTGCGTATTCACTAAACTTTACTCCCATAACATTTAGTTACAAAAATAATCAACACTCGTTTCAGAAATTCGACTTTTTTCATCCAAACATTTCATTAATCTAAATTGCTAAATTTGGGAGCAATAGAGAAAAACAGATGGATGTGTATGAGGAAGCCACGCAAAAAGTTCTAGACACTTTAGAAGAATGGGGTTCAAATTCAAAATTCATCTGGTTTCGTGAACTGTATAGGATAACAGACATTGAAAAGGGCATACTGCGAAACATTCTCAACGAATTAAAAAAATCTAGAGAAGTCAGAGACATGCACGGTACAAATAACAGGATATTTTTTTGTCTAACAAAATATTATGTCAAATGCAGAGACATTGAATTTAGATTCAAAGGAAAAGAGATTATGCTTAGGGACGGAAGCAAAACCAAAATCATTCAGGGAGCAACAAACGCAACAGAGCGTACAAGAAAGAGAATAGAAAAGCAAAAAAACAAACGCAAAGTAAAGGCATTCACAAAGGCCAAAAACAAGAGACCGCACAAATCATAGAGAATCCTCAGATTGCCTTCTTGCAAGATTTGATTCAGCACGTTTGATTTTTGCAGATTGTGCGACATCTTCAGTCATATCATACAGATTGTGAAGTTCCATGTTTGGCGTTAGTTCGTCTTCCTTTTCATCATCCAGATCAAACTCCAAGTCGGCTAAAATTTCGACATTTTCATCTAAAATATCAAGACATTTTCTTACAGACTCTGGAAGGTCATCATCCATCATACAACATGGAAGCAAGTAGAGTAAATTATTTTCTATTCGAGATATGATAAAATATGCTCTCTATTTTTTGGCTTTTTCTCTCAATGCAGGCATTACATGGCTTGCAAATTTATCAATAGAGCCAAAATAGTTCTTACCCCAGAATCTAATCACAAAGTGGTTAACACCTGCATCCATGAATCTCTCAAAGGTTGGAATAATATCTTCAGGAGTTCCCACTGCAGTGGACGAGCGTGCAACTTTGTCCGGGATTTTTGTTGCGGCCTCTCTCATCTTTACAATCCAACTTTGATCAGACATTGAATATTCTGTGAAGTATTTTACAAAGTCAAATCCCTCGATCTCTTTTAGCCCATGCACTCTTAGAACTTCGGGCTTGAACAAGCTAACCTTAACGGCTTCCTTCATTTTTGCCCAGGATTCTTCCGCGTCTTCTGAAAAATACACATCAATGTCAAGAGCATATTGGAAGTTGTCTTTTTCTTCTTGGGTCCTGTTGTTTTTATTCATAGAATCTTTAATTTGAGCAGCATGATCTTCAAAGAGTTCAGGGGTATAACCAATTGGCAACCATCCGTCACCTAGTTTGCCAGTTAATTCAAGAGTTCTTTTGCCGCCAGATGCCATATAAGTTGGTGGACGTGGTTTTCTAATCGGAGAAGCCTGTAAACATGCACCCTCAAGCTGATAGTATTTTCCCTTATAGTCCACAGTTGCATCAGGGGTTGATTTGTATAGTGTATGAATGACCTCAATCTGCTCTTCCCATTTTGAAACTGGTTTTTCAAATGGGATGCAGAATTCTTTTAGGTTTTGTGCCTCACCCGCACCAATTCCAAGTATTGCTCTACCCTTTGAAATTCTATCAAGAGTAATTGCAGCCAGTGCAATATTAGATGGGTGTCTTCGGATTGCATCAGTAACACACGTTCCTAACTCAACATTGTTGGTAACTGCAGCAATTGCAGATAACATGACCCATGGATCTAGCACGGTTGCATTTTTCCATTGAGGAACATTTGTGTGATCCATATAGAAAATTGAATCATAACCTGTTTTATCAGCAAGCATGCAAGCTGTCAGGATTTGATCTTCGGTGTAACCGGCTCTTGCAACATTTAATCCGTTTTGTATACCAAACTTTAGTTTATTTTGAGTCAAGTACATTTTTGACAGAGTATTAGAATAAAAAGTTTAGCCAAGCTGCCAATTTCGCAGTTTATTGAGAAAAATGTAAAAATGTAAAAAAAGGAATTTTTTACAAATTGCCTGCTTTGATATCTTCAAGACATTTAATGACGTCGTTTTTTGATATTGGGATTGGGTTTGGATCCAAATGACCTCTATCAGTCATTACAGTGTCTGCAGCTTCAGAAACGTCAGCTTTGAGGGTTAATTTATCAAAACCAAGTTTTGCCATAGCCTCTTTGAATCTATCATAGAAGATTGATTTGTTATGTTTGTGTGCAACAGTAGTACAGGAGGATAGTGAATATCCATGAGGTACGCCCTCGTTTGAGAACACATAGGACAAGGCATGTCCTAATGTCGTAGAGCAATTGCCAAATCCCATTCCAGATAACATTGATCCGTAAGGATAGTTTTCTGGTTTGTCGTTCATAATTGCATCATAGAGAATCTCAAATGCTTGTTTGCAAAGGGTTCTTGTCAAGTCGTTACCAAGTTTGCTGTCATAGCCTTCGGTAGCTTGAGCACATGCATCACAGACAGAATTGTTAATGACTTGTTGCGGAGTTCCTTCTAAGAAGTAGGAATCAACAACTGCCATATCAGCTAGGAATCTGTCTTCACGTAACAATTTCTTTTTTCCATCAAACTTCAAAACACAATATGTTGTCATTTCAGCTCCAGTTCCAAATGTTGTCGGAATTAAGATCTTTTCTTTTTTCATCTCTGGCGCAGCATATTTTACTACATCCATAGAACTTCCTCCACCCAGTCCAATTAGAACAGATGGGTTTTTGTCTTTGAATTGTGAAATCACAGTATTGACATCTTCGATTGATGGTTCAGGTTTTACTTGGTCATACAGCATATAATCCTTAATCCCCATTCTTGCAATCCATTTGTCAGAAAGCTCTGGCGGAACGGTTGTAACAATTAGGGCATTTTTCGGATACTCTGTTTTACCAAGTGCATCTTCTCCAAAGTTGATAACTTTTGGAATGCGTACTGTATTCATGATTCAAGGACATCATTGATTATTATTATATCTTGCAATCAAAAATTTGTATCATACTAAGCATTTGACCATATTTTAGTACGATAGCATCCTAGCAGATGTAGGATATTCTCAGTTTTTGACCTAGATCGAACTCATTTTGAACAGAATAGTTATAGTCTAATTCAAACTCACAGTTGAGTCTATGATAGGATTGTGCAGCAAATGTTATTCTTCTGGAGTAACGATTACTTTGGATGCAAACACTGAACCGGTATGTGAAAAGTGCAGGAAGTAATAATTCATCCATTCTTCCCAAACGGCACCTCTTTTTATTGCTCTCCTCTTTTGAGATTGGAAGATTTTTGAGATCATCTAATTCCAAAAGTCTAAATCATGTCAAAAAAAAGAACAATTAGAAAAATTAATTGTGGCACAATAATATCACATATTATAACACCAGACGATCATATTTCTCAAAACTAGTCATTATGACATTTGTTTCTTTTTCAGCCAAAACAACAAAGATCAAGAATCATACATCCACATCATTTCTCATCCTTTCCAGATCATCTTTTGTCAATTGATGCAAGTCACATGACAAATGAGATAAACGAAAGTGAGTTTTCCCACATTCAGATTTTAACCACCAACATAAAATCCAAAAAAACAAAAACACAGGTTTGAAATGAGTGCCAAATGAGTCCACAGTCAATGATTATTAGTCCTGCATTGCAAAGCAACGTCATGATCATTAAGAACTTCAACGAACTTGCAACCACAGACAAGAAAAGGGACTGCCTTGAGATTTTGGAGGCAGGCCTTCAGGCGGCAAATCCAGAAAACATAATTCCAAGATACGTAACGCCCACTCAGATCAAGATCAACGGCAAGACAATCGATATCAGCAGGTATTCCAATGTCTACTCAGTTGCATTTGGAAAAGCAGGGGACTCTATGACCAGAGCGCTAAATGCTGTTGTGCCCATAAAAAGCGGAATAGTCGTAATTCCCAAGGGCTCAAAGTCAGTCATCAAGGGCAAGAAATTCCAGATTTTCAACTCAAGGCATCCTAGGCCAGACCAAACAAGCGTAAAAGCTGCAAAAGAAGTAATGAAATTTGTTCAAAACAAGCGAAGTGACGAGCTTATCATATTTTTGATATCTGGCGGCGGCTCATCGCTTCTTGCGATGCCAAACGGGATAACCCTGAACGACAAGATCCATGTCACAGACGTCTTGCTAAAATCAGGGGTCAGCATTCAGGAATTCAACTGCATCAGAAAGCACCTGTCAAAGATCAAAGGGGGAAAGTTGGTTGAGAACATGAAATGCCACGGGATTGGTTTGGTAATGTCAGATGTGGAAGGAGACGATCTTTCATCCATCGCGTCTGGTACCACATACATGGATGACACAACTTATTCAGACGCACTGGAAATTTTAGAAAAACACAAGCTGAAATGGAAGATACCAGCTGAAGTCTTGCAGGTTTTAGAAAGAGGCTTGAGGGAAAAAAGTTCAGAGACTCCAAAAAAAACAAAAATTGAGAACTATATCATTGCAAACAATAATGATTGTTTGGAGGCCATGCGAAAGACTGCAGAGAAAATTGGGTATACGGTAGACACGATGCAGATTTTCGGAGACGTAAAAGAAGCAGTTAAAGAGATTCTCGAGAAAATTTCAGAGAGCAAAAAAACATGTATCATTTTTGGTGGAGAGACAACAGTCAAAGTAATCGGCAAGGGGATGGGGGGAAGAAATCAGGAGTTAGTTTTAAGGATGTTAAAAAATACAAGGAGAGCAAAACCGATGGTGATTGCATCGATTGGGACAGACGGCATAGATGGGAATTCAGTGTTTGCAGGTGCAATTACAGAGAATGTAAAGATGGACTTGGACATAATGAAGGAATTTCTGAAAAACAGTGACTCAGGCAGGTTCTTTCAAAAACAAAAAGGCAATGTTGTGACAAACTTTACACATACAAATCTAATGGACATAGGCGTGATTTTAAGATAAGCGTTCATTTGTGGCATTCACAATTGCAACTGCTTGGAATACATCTATGAGCAATGCAATCCTTGCATCCCTTGCTTCTTCCACTTTTTACTCGTAGCCATTCTTTGTCCAGACAGATCCCTCTAGTATCTGAATTTTTCCAGACTTAAGGATATAGATGATTTGCCTTCAAAAACATCAAAAATCTGAAAAAATGTTCAAGAATTTGATTAAAACTAAACAGATGGTTATTCGTATGCGTGAGAGTTTCAAATATCATGAGGGATCAATTACAGTATGTCAAAAAATGAAAAAGGGTTTTGTGAGGATGAGTCTTGTAAATGTGATTGCCATGAGGGATCAAGTTTTAGAAGAGGAAACGAGAAGAGACAGTATTGCTAGAAAAACAGTTCAAGCCGGATTTGCTATATAACAGAATTGTCCATTTTTACATGGACAAAAAAGGGTACTCAAAGGACAAGGCAAATCAGATTGCACAGGCAGTAGTACAAAAAGAAGCACAGAGAAGAATATGTAAAAATGAAAAGTGCAAGCATTTCTCACATGACCACATAAGAAATACCGAAACATGCCTAGCTGCTGATTGTGAGTGTGGCAGATTCTCTAAGTAAAATCATCTAAAGAGTTTTCAAGCAATGGCTGTGCGCTAATTCCTATTTTTCTCAAATCTTCTGCAAATTCTTTGACAAAACCGTGAATCGTGTATACTTGTTCTGCGCCAGAGACTTTCACCACATCTAAGAGCTCGTTATAATCGCAATGATCACTCATCGGAATTGAATAGTCGGTTCTTCTCCCAAAAGAAAATCTTGATGATTGTGCCCAACCACTAAATCCAATTGTCACTGCGCCATATTTTGATTTCATTTCTTGGACGAACTTGTTTTTCCCAGACAGCATTGGCGCTACCATTACCCATGGTTTTTTATCAAGCAAGCCCTTTGCCTTGGCCTCAGAATGTCCAAGGCCATCATTTAGGGGCACACCTAATCTCTGATGAAGCGAATTCATATCTTTTACAGAATCATGAAAATAAAGAGGGCCCCAATGACCAAATAACTGAGTGATTGTCTGGGCTTTTCCCAATTGATAGCCCATCAGGATTACAGGGATGCCCTTGCCATACAGCTCAGAGATCAATTCATTTACTTGCTTTAGTGTGTCTTCAAGTTTGGGAAAGACAAATTCAGGTAGGCCAAATGTGCATTCGGTGATGAGGGTTTTGCATTTTGGTATTTTTGCACCTTTAAGAAACCCACGATCCCTAGTACAGATATCTCCAGTGTAAAAAACATCATCAAACAAGAGTCCTTTTGCACCAAGAATATGGCCGCTGTCAATCAATGAAAAATCATCAAGGAAATCAACATGGTTTTCCATTTTAAATCCACGGAGATTAGCTATTTCGTTTGTCTCAACTGAGGACAGTATGGTTCCACCGTTTTTTGAAGGAAGATGATCTGTGTGAGCATGCGAAACAAAGTTGACTCCATCAGGATCACTGCTTTTTGGATCAAGGCATACTCGTTTTTCATTAATTTCACATAAAATTCCATTTTTAGTCATTCTGACTTGTCTAGGCAATGAGGATGAGAATAATTGAATTTGATATAAATTGCAGGTTTGATCTAGTGTTGACTAGTTGCTAAATTTAGGAATTTTAATCTCAGGCCGTGGGAGCAACATGGAATCCATTTTAAGATCAGTTAAAAGGAAAAAAATCCCAATAAGACCAGCAGTAGTCATCTCAAACAAACATGATGCAGAGGGGCTGAAAATTGCAGGGAGGCTTGGCGTAAGCGTGGAAATTGTCGAAAGCAAGGGGTTCACAGGAAGTAGGGAAGAGTATGACAAAAAAATAATGACAGTACTGTCAAAATACGGGGTCACCCCAAGAAACGGGCTTGTTTGCCTTGCAGGGTTTATGAGAATTATCAGTCCAGAATTTGTCAAGAAATACAAAAACAGAATCATCAATATCCATCCGGCACTGTTGCCAGCATTTCCAGGACTAGACTCGCAAAAACAAGCGTTGGAATACGGTGTGAAGTATTCAGGATGTACGGTTCACTTTGTAGACACAGGAATGGATACGGGGCCAATAATAATCCAAGCAGTCGTAAGAATTAAAGAAAACGATACAGAAGAGTCACTATCAAAAAGAATTCTAAAAGAAGAGCACCGAATCTATCCAGAAGCAGTCAATCTGTTTGCAAGAAGAAAGATCAAGGTTTCAGGAAGACGAACTGTCATCAGTTAGGAATCT
>JAOUNZ010000089.1 GCA_029880665.1 Candidatus Nitrosopumilus sp. | reverse complement strand
CTCCACATCAAGAATAGCAGCATATGTTGTTGCAGGAATTGGTTTTCTTGGAGGTGGAATGATAATCAGGGGGGAGGGAAAGAAAATTTTCAATCTCACCACTGCTGCAAGTATCTGGTGTGCCGCAGCCATAGGCATGGCAATAGGCTATGAATATTATTTTCTTGCAATATTAGGAATCGTCCTTAGCATTCTTGGTCCAAGAATACCAAACATTACAAAAAAATCTTCATTAAACGCAGAACAAGATCACAAAGACTGGGAATGAAAAAACCACATTAATTGTTACCGAGATGAATGACAAATCCACGACATATGTGTTTGTTGGGTCTGGAACGGTCTAAGAGGATTGGAGGATAAAAACCAGTATTTTTGTTATTTTATGTTACTGCTACAAACCATCATGAGGGTGTTAATTTCAGACCACATTATTTACAGATTGATAAAAGTAAAATTGGGACACGTGCTATTTGCCTTGGTTTAGGATATTATGTTTTTACCAAGAATTCTTGCATCTGCATTAACACATCATTGTTTGAAGGAGAGATACAGATTTTGCTATTCTTTTTATCCCATTGATGAGAAACTAATTTTAGGACATTGGTATCAAATAATAAAAGAGTTCGATTATCACATAGATTGTTACAGCGGACAAAATTACTTTACATGTGTTTCTCAGGATTATCCTGTGAATATTCTACTGATTACATAGCACCTATAAGATTATGAAATCATGTAGAGAACAATTTAATGACATCGTAAAAATTGCTGTAAGATTGCCCCATCATTTTATCTGTCATGTACGAAAGATATGACATCAGTCTTTAGAACAGTCACAATTTGAGCACATCTTATTGACGATTTTAGAACCGCATTCCATGCAGATACCCTCACCTATATCAGCACTTATAGATTGACGTTTTTTACCAACATACAGTTTAATCCCAAAATACATGAGTATTACTATGATGACAGCATAAACAGGAGCCATGAATGGGATCAGCCCTATCATAAATAGAAAAAGACCAGCAATCAAAATTATCTCACGTCTTTCAAATTTCAATAGAATCAAAATGATGTCAAATTGATAAAAACATGCCGGAGCTCGGTGCCATTAGTTTACTTCATTTCAAAGTCATTACTCTAACTCGTCCTCATTGCTCGGCAATTAATCTAAAGGATGATTTCTTTATAAGATAATGAGATGGTGGGATCGGAGAGATTTGAACACTCGACCTCTGCGTCCCAAACGCAGAATCATACCAAGCTAGACCACGATCCCAGTATGCCATAAAAATTGCCCAATTTAAGCCTCACAGATGATAAATTGAGTGAGAATTTTGGGGGAGGTTCATAGGAATATGAAATCCAATCCCTTGTACAAGAGGTTTTGGATGAAGCTGACGTCAAGGCAGAAACACCTGAGGACAAGGTCACTTGAGGTGTTGAGTGCACTGCGCAAGTCAAAGTCTGGCTCTGTAAGAATAGTTGCAAACCAACATGACATGGAATTATCCACTGTAATGAATCATACCAACGGATTCAAGAAAGTAAACGGAAGACTGGTTGCAAAACAGTAGGATGTTGTTCCACGTGTCATGCTGATTAACGAAGACGGAAAGGAAAAGTCAGTTGAGACAAAGAACTCCAGAACAGCTGGCATTATAGGACGATACCACAATGCAGTAAAGCATTTCCTGAACACTGGAGACAAGTCAAAGATAAACAAGTTCAGAAACAGGAAGATAAAAGACAGTTCAGGGAAATTTCACATATTGGAGACAAATACGGATCATATCATCAGGATTAACCAGAGAATAGAGGAGCCAGAGTTCTTTGATAGTATATATATGAAATAGTCTTACGTTTTCAAAAAACGTACGTCGTTCAGATGTTGGTTCTGAACTTGGCTTTACTGGTGATCTTGACCACGCATCATGCACGACAGACGAAATATAAACTACAAGACATTCCTGAATGTCCAGTCCCATCCTTGACAAAACTATTCCAATGTTTTCCTGACATGTGTTTGCAATGCAAACACATCAATGTTGCAGAATTCGGACTAGTTACAGATAGGATTATTCAAGCAATACAGTATTGCGCCTGAAAGATCCGCTTTGTTCAGATTGGCACCAGACAGATTTGCGCCTGAAAGATCTGTGCCTACAAGGTTTGCATTTGCCAGGTTGGCACCTGTAAGGTTTGCACCCCTAAGATCGCTTCCACGCATGTCCGCAGCAGTAAGCACTGTATTGGACAGATCCGCACCTGAAAGATTCACATCTCTAAGATCTGCATTAGTGAGGTTGGATTGTGACATTCGACTGCCCGACATATTGGAGCCAGCAAGGATGGCACTGTCCAAATTTGCGCCGGTAAGGTTTGCACCTCTAAGGTCACCTCCTCCGATATCGGCACCTTTAAGGTTGGCAGCAGACATATCTGCCCCTGCCAAATCTATTCCTCTCAGATCTCCTTCAGATATGTCTGATGCGCTAAGATTGACTCCGCCTAGATGCGCGCCAGTCAGGACAATCTTTGTCATTGTTGCATTCTCAAGGGACGAGTTTACAATCGTGGCCCCGCTAAGAACAGAGTTGGACAGATCAGATTCACGAAAGTCTGAACTTACAATATAGGATCCTGTAAGATTTGCGCCAGACAGAACGGTTTTGGCCATGTTTGTCCTATCAAAGGTGACAAATGCCAGATCACATTCGGCAAAGTTTTTTTTAGAAAGATCATTTTTTATCAATTCCTCAGATAGCGGACATGTTGGATATTGCTCATAGACAATAAAACCAGCAGTCACAAGCAAGATGCCTGCTAACGTTATTCCCAATATCTTAGGACGTGAGGATCCAGTATCTTGTGCAGACAGCAGTTCACATCACATATGACACAGTTAAAAAGATTCAGAAAGAACGTAGTGTTGTGAGAAAAGATACCAAGGTTCAGATTAGCAGCAAAGCGCAAAGGTATGACAGGCTTCTTGACACGCGTTAAAGGGTTTTGTCGCATTTTGTCACGGGACAAAATGATCTTGTCCAGCAATATCTAAGAATCAGATATCAACTAATGCAGAATGTCTTAAAATGCCATGAAAACACCAATACATGGATATGAAAATTGGACAGATCAATCAATGCCCAAGAAAAATCAGACATGCCAAAAAATTTGACATTGATCTATATGTCCCAACATATTCCAAGGATTCATGTCCAGGCCTCAATTGATTTCAGAATCTCACCGACAATCATACTTGATCTATAGCCTGACTGAAATGATGTGATCTGTTCTTCCTTATGGAACACTCTTGTCTTCGTCTTGCCAAATATCCAGATGTCATTTTTGGAATGTGCTTTTGCACGATAAAACTTAGGTCGAGCTACAAAAAAGAAGCCAAGCCAATGTCGGTGCAAATCACAATGTTTTGAGAAACGAATCCTCCAGGCGTCCATTTGTACCGATACTGACGTCTTGTCTCAGAGATGCAGAAACCTATGATGCAATGGAGGACAATGTCAAGATCAATATTCGGACATTCACAGAAGAAAAGACGCATTACTATATGAAGAAAGGTGCCAAGATCACGATAAAGGACCATGTGTTAAAATTTGACAAAGCCAAACTAGCATGAATCTTATTGCAGAGGGTTAACGTAAAAAAGAATTAGTATTGGGCCAAATCTGTTTGCAATTGTCCTTTTCTTGCCTATGCAACTAGATACAAAATTGGTTTTAGATATTGCTTTGTGGAGGGTCAGATGGCGGATTTTACTTGCAAAATCAATTATATTTGTTCAATTGTGAATATCCAGCCAATTATTTCATCACGGAAACGCATAAACGTCAAACCAAAGTTCATCGTTTGGGTCAGCACCCTACGTTTCCGTGCGTTGCACTAAATCGAAATTCAATGCATGAATCGTAAGTAAAAATAACAATTAAACACACGCTATGATTATCATTTTTGAAAATGATACTAGTAGATCGAAGAAAATTTTAAGTCCATAAAAACTTGATAGTATGTGAATGATCAGGATTATCTTTCCACATTAAAAAATAAAGAATTTTTTATTTTGAGGAAACTATGCGATGATTCAATCACTTCTGTCGAGAGAGAAGAATTAGAAAATAGATTAAAGGAAACTCGTCTTGAGATCAAAAAACTAGAATAGATTATTTTTCCACAAATAATGTCTTTTGGATATCATATCATACTAACCATTGCACGAGGTCATGTTCAACAGTATCATTTGTCGTAAAATTTTTCCAATAATCATCTAGGACAATTGCTGACGAGCAAATGCAATCTTGTGAATTTTTCGACAATTTCAGAAGAGTTTCAAAAAACCTCCGAGTTGACACCGGAAAAAACTGTCAAAAATATACGGCTATTAAATCGATGGTTTATCGTATCTGAATCGTTATTTTATGCCCCACAGAATTGATAAAAAATATCAGAAAAACAGTCTGTTACAACTGCTCTTCTAACATTGTTGTCTTGTTCCTGCATTTATCACCTCATGGAAAGTTTCTTCTGCCAATTCTCCACTTGCTTACAATATCTTCTGGAAAAGAGGACATTTTATCAAGGGAGAATTGTACAGACTCTTTTATCTTCGAGAGAGATGACTGTTCCTTCATCTTTTTTCACCTCAAGATCACTCCACTGATACAACCTTGCCTTTTGGCTTTTCTTCGGCAAGCTTGAATGTCAGCTCCAATATGCCATTTTTGTATTGTGCCTTTGTAGAGTTCTCGTCTATTTTGTACTTTAGCGGCACATGTGCCTCGTATTTTCTGTTTGCGTTATCGGTCTTGATGGAAACAGACTTGTCCTGGATTGAGACCTGAATATCCGATTTTTCAACTCCAGGCATCTCAGCTACAAGCTTTAGAATCCTGTTTTC
>JAOUNZ010000088.1 GCA_029880665.1 Candidatus Nitrosopumilus sp. | reverse complement strand
TCTCTGCAGGGGCAGGTGGTGTAGCAAACGCCGCTATGCCACTTGATTTCCAAACACATGATTCATACTGGGTAGTTGGTCACTTCCATCTCTTTGTCATGGGTACTATTGCGTTTGGTTCTATTGGATTCCTGTACTACATGTTCCCATATGTTACAGGAAGGATGTATAATGAAAAAATGGGCAAACTTCACTTTATCCTGTCATTCATAGGAACTGTAATGGTGTTCTTTACACAACACGTACTTGGCTTGTACGGAATGCCAAGAAGAATTTTCGATTATCCTCCAATTCCAGAGTGGATTACTATGAACCAGATTGCATCTGTTGGTGCCATGATAATTGGTGTCAGCATGGTAATCTTCTTGGCAAACATGATTTACAGTTCTGGAAAAGGAAAACTTACAAATACCGAAGATCCATTTGGTGTAGGTGGCAAGTATTACTATCCGTTTGAGGCAAAGAACCCATCACATTAGGAGATAAATGAAATGAGTCACGAGAACACCCAAACAGTTTACAGAACAACTCCTTCTAGAGTTGGGAAAATGATGGTCATTATGTTGGGTATTTGTATTGTCGGTGGGGTGATATTCTTTTCAATGTGGGATTATTGGATTTCAGAACCAGCCCCAGTTGTAGGTATGATGAGTGAGACTATTGAGCATGATGTTAAAGCTGCTTTTTCAGGGGTTCACATTCCGGTAAAACTCTCATTTATTGAGTCATCCGACTTTAGAACATTGGCATTCAATGCATTACCTGGAGAGCCTGATCACAATCCAACTATTAACATGAATGTTGGTGATGAAATTAACTTCTCTGTAGTTAATGATGGCAAGTCATTCCATTCTTTTGGTGTAACTAAAGCATCTGAAGGGTTTTCTGGAATCATCCCTGATTCTGAAATTGCGACTGCTTCAAACCCGTTAAAGCCTGGAGAAAGTGGAGAATCCAAGTTCATTGCAGGCGAGGAAGGGACTTACTACTACATCTGTACGGTTCCAGGGCACAGAGAACAAGGAATGGTTGGTGAGATCATTGTTGGACCATCTAAGGGTAACGGTTCTTCAGGACCTGCAGCTGCCCCAACCGGCGTATCTCATGACTTTACTCTGGACTTTGTAGAATCTAGCGATTTCAGAACTTTGGCATTTAACGCATTACCTGGAGAAGAAGGACACAACCCAGAACTCAAAGTAGCATCTGGTGATACTGTAAATATTACTACCAACAACATAGGAAAATCATTTCATGCATTTGGAGTAGTTGCCAATCCTGAGGACTTTAACAAAGTGATAATGGATTCGGCAATAGCAACTGCATCAAATCCACTAAAGCCAGGAGAGAGCGGCAGCGTCACATTTACAGCCGGTGCACCAGGAACTTACTACTACATCTGTACTGTTCCAGGCCATGCATTGCAAGGCATGCAAGGCAGTTTCATAGTAGAATAGTTTTGGCAATCCAGTATCTTGCATTAGCAACAATGATTGTGCTATATTCCCTAATGTTTGTTGGGGGATATGTTTCGGCAGCTGGACTCGGATTGACTTGTCCTGAATGGCCTTTATGCCCTAATGGGATAATGCCATCTGAAGAATATCTTATAGAGTGGATTCATAGGTTTGTTGCCGCTACTACCGCAAGCTTAGTGGCTGCAACAATGATTGCTAGCTGGCTAAACAAAAATTCTGATAAAAAGATCAAATTTACAAGCACATTTGCGGCCGCGTTGGTAATTACGCAAATTACATTGGGAGCACTTGTAATTGATATGAAACTGCATGCTGTCTTGGTTGCAATACATCTTGGATTTGGAATCTTATTATTTGCCATGGTATTGCTTACTACGTTATTTGCATTCAGGCTTTCCAAAGTATCGATAAAATCTACTGCTTAGGTTTTCTGAACATTGTTGGCAAGTAAATGTAGATCATTACTCCCATAAAGACTAAGGCGCCTACGATAATTGAACTAAAGAAGATGACCCCAAATGGACTCTGGGTTCCCATGTTGAAAGTATAAGTAACAATTCCATCTCTTCCACCTACATCATACAAATCAATCTTTACAATATGATTTCCTTGAGTTCTCCACACGTAATCAAAATCCCAGTGAGATCCTTCTATTGAAGTTGGAGGTATTGCATCTACTTGCTGACCATTGAAGAAAATTCGCATTCCCATTGTAAACCTGTCAACCTCCTCATAATCAAACCCCTTGGTCACTTTTACCAGAAATTGAGATGGTTCTCCAATTTGGGGAAATTCTGGTGCAGTAGCTACTTGGACTCTATATCCTGCCTCGAATTGTTCAGCAGAATTAAACATGGAATGTGCATCAGCGTCTACAAATCCTGGAATTGATGATAGTAGTAAAATAAAGAGGAAAAAACCTGATCGCTTTTTATTCATATAGATTATGGTGAGAATGGGTTGAATATAACGTAAATCAATTTTATCTGGAAAATCTTCAAAACCTTTAAATTCTAACTGACAAGAACTTCTTTTGTTGACACTCGTAACAAAATCAATCGATATCAAAACACCTGTAGAGAATGTTTTCACCTACTTTGCAAGACCAGAACATGTTTCTGATCAAATCAAAAATGACGTAGTAGGTATGACAGTCGTTCCTATGGACATCAAAGAAGGAATGGGTGTGGGTACAACCTTTAGAATTATCGGTGACTTTAGTGGTAAACGTTTAGAGTGGGATTGTGAGACAACTGAATTTGTTAGAAATGAGAAGATCACTGCAAAACAGATTGAAGGTCCATTCAAGAGATGGCAAATCACTAACGAATTCAAAGCATTAGGTAATAATCTGACTAGAGTGACCATGTCCGTAGATTATGAAATGCCATTTGGTCCTTTGGGAACAATTTTGGATAAAGCAAAATTTGCAAAATCTGCTGAGAAAGGAATGGAAACTGCTCTGTATAATGTTAGAGGTTTACTTGAAGGAAATGGATCAATTCCAGTATACATTACGCTAGATGCATACCAAAAACTTCTTGCTGAAAAGAAAAAGATGAACGATGTCCCAGTTTCAACTGCACTTACAGCAATCATTGAAAAGTACAATGAAATTGAAGCTAAAGCACAAAACTAAATTTTCATTTATTTTAAAATCTTAAGATTAATAACAACTCTCGGCGTAATTGTTTCAGTGGGTCTATGGCGCAGCCAGGTAGCGCACCGGACTCTTAATCCGGTTGTCAAGGGTCCGAATCCCTTTAGACCCGCTGTCTTGAATTTTAAAATCTTTTTTAATTTCATATTGCGTTTGCAATATTTTTACTATGTCCGTTACACAATTCCAAACTAAACAGAAATTATATTTTTTTTAGCAGGGTGAATCTAGATTTGTCAGGTTCTATTTGCTCATGCATATCCACATTACTCACAATTCTAACCCTATATTCAGACCATTTTTTCTCAATGTTGCGAAATCTATGATTTACATCAATCTGTTTTTCTGACTCATCAAACTTTTCACAATTCATAATATATTTTCTGGCCACCCTATACATTTCTGAAATTCCTTTTTCTACTGTATTGTCATCTAAATAATTTAACAATTGATGTGTAAACACAAAATCTATCGATGAATCTTCAAACGGCAAATCTGTTATAGTCCCTTTCTTAAAATCTCCCGTGTTTTTCTTTTCTTTTGCTATTGCTAATGCTTTATCATTTAGATCAATTCCATGAATTTCAAATGTATCTGGAAATAATCTTAAATCTATCCCAGTACCGCATCCGATCTCTAACACACTGGTACATTGCAAGGAGATAGCTAAATCCCTAGTAAACTTTGCAAATTCCTCGTTATACCTTGCCTCATTTTCATCTGTATATTTATCCCAAAATTCTTTGTTGTAACTCACGATATTTTTCAATCATCTATATTTGATATTAATGATTAGTGTTGACATTTGCATGGGACAAGCTTGGTATCAAAAGTACAATCATGTGGACCATCTGATCTTCCTTGAGTAGGTATGTCTTTCATACAATCATCATGACGTCCTTTTCTGCAAAACCAGCAAATTTCATGAGTATCACCTGTTGCACATGAATTCATAACCTCTGTTAATTTTTGTGGGTAAAAAACCTCGTGAAAAATTAAATGAATGTTAACCACGGCAAGAACCTTTCATCTTTACCCATAACCACATCAGAAAATGATTTCTGCAATGCCTTAGTAACATGTCCCATACTACCATTACCAATCTTCACCTTATCTACCTGAGTTACTGATTTCACTTCAGCAGCTGTACCTGTCATGAAAATCTCATCAGCTGTATAAAGATCATCTCGTTTTATATTATGCTCAATTACCTTACCACTATTTTTTTCAATAATCTGCATGACACTATTTCTTGTAATTCCATCTAAACCGCCTGCTGAAAGAGGAGGGGTCTGAACAGTGCCATCTTTAACAACAAAGATGTTTTCTGCACTCCCCTCCGCAATGTTTCCATGTGAATTTAACATTATTGCCTCATCATATCCATTTTCTAATGCTTCCATTCTTGCAAGTGCTGCGTTTGCATAGTTTGATGCAGCTTTTGCTTGCATTGGCTGAGAACTTGAATCAATTTTTATCCAGCTTGAAACTTTACATTTTGCTCCTGAAAATTTCCCTGCTTTTGATTCACCCATCTTCCATTCCCAACATGCAATTGAAACATCTACTTTATTTTGAGTAGGAGTTAAACCCATTGCTCCATAGCCATAATAAGCCAATGGTCTGATGTATGTTTCTTTCAACCCACTAGCTTTTACGGTTTTTACTATGGCCTCTGAAATTTCTTTTTTTGTAAATTGCATTTTCATAGAATATAATTTTGCAGATTTAAAAAATCTATCAACATGTTCTGGCAATCTAAATATTGCAGAACCCTTTGGTGTGTTATAACATCTAATTCCCTCAAATATTGACGTTGAATAATGTAAGGCATGAGTAAGAACA
>JAOUNZ010000087.1 GCA_029880665.1 Candidatus Nitrosopumilus sp. | reverse complement strand
CCCGTAATGTATGCAAAAATAAGATCCATTTGCTGCCAGATAATGATTACAATCAATCCCTCTGTATTTTTACTATCTTATTCATCATCACGTAAGACTGTACCATTTGAAAAAAAGTTAACTTTATAGTCTCCACAAAAAGCTCATCATGCTATAAAATGCAACAATTGAAATTGCAATTATTATTACTCCTTTAGTTGTCTGTTTCATGCATTTCAGATGCAAATTATCAACTTAAGCATTTGGAAAATTATGTTTTGTATAATGTGCCTGATTTCACGGGTTTAAATTTTTAAACTCCATACATTTTGAATCAAATTCATTAAGATATTGTTTGGCATTAATCTGGGAATCTTTGATGTATAACTCACATGTCTCAGCATCAATCAGTGTGTTATTACTACTGTTGCTCATTAATTGTAATCCAAAAATCCCCGCTAACACAATTATCAAAATAACTGCAAATTTACTAGAGTAAATATCCACTATTTTTATTGATACTCTTGATCTTAATATTGTTAATTAAATAACTCCAGTTCTTGGAGTATCTTTCCCATTGAATGCTTCCATCTTCGCATCGCCTCAACATCATGCGGCCTGTTGTCCTCCAGATCTTTTTTTTGTTTTAGTAGTTCTTTATGCCTTTTTCCATCAATTCTTTTATTTACCATTAGATACAATACTGCCGCCCAATATGAAATCATTTCGATGATAAATTGAAAATCATGCTATGACTGTAATGTGTAACTCAAAGTTTCAGTGACTGGCGTATGTGCTTTTTACCATAACTTGCCTTGTTTCTTTAACAATATTCTTGCACCTTCAGAAAGTGTGTTTAATGTGTGAAGATCATAATTTGCATCGACAAATTTGGTGGATGTCATAATTGCACCTTCAAAATTTGCGTGTCTGAGATTAACTCCCCTCAGATTGGCTCCAGTCAAGTCTGCATTTCTTAAATCCGTATAAAATAAATCGGCCCCTCTTACATCTGCATCTTGAAGATCTGCCCCGTACAATTCAGCATCCCATAGTTTTGCATTTGAAAGGTTGATTCCTCTCATATCTGCCCCTCTTAATTTGACATAAAACAATATTGCATCACTCAAGTCGGCTTCGCTCAAATCAGTACAACTCAGATCTGCATTATGAATATCTCTGTTTTTGAGGCTAACTCCTCTCATATCTGAATCAGACAGGTTTCTTCCAATCAAATCCTCATATTCGAAATTGACCTTGGAAAGATCACGTTTCCTAAATGCCCGAGAACTCATTGCATACATTATAAAATATAGTCAATTTGAATTTAGTTGAACACACTTGGACGACTCTCAAATCATTGTCCCTATGCTGATAATTCTTGCGGTTGGGATATTTGTCGGCAGTAGATTGCTAATGATGTTTAGAAAGTGATGTCAAAGGTTTGTTCTGCCGACAATGCCTGGGATGCTGCTTGCGCTTTACTGGAATTCTTAAAAACCTTCTCTTATGTTCATACTTCTAGATGATTTAAGATGAGATGAAATCAATTAATGAATTGTTTATCTATCAAATAATCTGTTCTGATTCTCATGAGTTATCGTGAAACAGATTTAGATGACTATGACGTCGAAGATGACAATATTGAATATGAGACAGACTATGATTCTGAGGACTAATTTTGGGCAAGTGCGTCTTTCTTGCTGTCGTCAGCCATAAATGCCTGTAATTGGGTTCTCCTTGTATGAAAATCTAGAATTGTACAATTAACTGATGTCTCTTCTGATCTGAATTATTTAAACACCGTATCATATTTTTACAAGATCTGTTTTTTTATAACCTGCCTGTCTTTTCTTAATCCAATTAAATTGGCAGGATCTTTGAAACATGGAAATTCATCTGTCAATGGCATATCATGTAATGCAAGTTCACAGATATGTTGCTCAAAACAATTGACTTTATAAAATCAATCCGTCGCGCACAACCTCGATTCGGCACCGACGATTATCTATCATGTGCTCTTGAATTCGTTTGCAGTGATGTTTTTATTTTGTGCTGAATTTTTTGATGAATATATAGTAAAGGAAATAAGGCCTTTCAATACAGCAAAAACACTTGAAAAATTGGTTATGCCTTGTTGCACTTGTAATATTTCCAACAATGTTTGCATATGCAGAGGCCAGTGATGTTGAGATAACAGTAGTTGACAGCAATAAGGATTCAATAAATTCTTGGGGCCTATACATTGAAATCTTTTTAGACAGTGATAGGAAAACACCAATTCTCAAAATAGAAGAGCCAAAAAATCCTAGTCACGTGTCGCTAGAAAAAGGAAAGTATGTCATTAATGTTTACAGGCACGATATGCTTGTTGGTTACTATCATCTTAACCTGGATGGCTTGGATAAAAATATCCAAATCCCAATATATGATTTGGGTGGAACTCGTTTCACAGTATACTATAATGATAATAAACCGATACAAGGGGCCAAAGTTGAAATATTCTCATATAAGGGAACAAAATGGGCAGAAGATATCACTGGAAGCGATGGAAAGACCGAGAGATTTTGGTTACAGATTCCAGATCGAATTAGCGATTATTACTCCGCAAAAATATCACTAGGTGAAGAAATTTCATATGAACTTCCAAAGTTTCGTTTTGGTCAGGGACTCAATAATGAGGTTGTGATAACCCCTTGGAAATCCATAGTGGACGATCTTGTAAAAATACAACTTTACAAAAACATGAAAGACCCTGTCTCAGCCTATGATGGAAAATTCTCTGTAGAACTATACAACAATGATAATGAAAAACTAGCTGAATTAAAAGTCGACAATCACGGTAAAACTGAATTCTCAAATGTTCATACTGGAGTATATTTTTTACGTGTGTTAGAACACACTGATTCTGGTTCTGAAGTTATAACAACAAAGGAAGTCTTAATCTATAAGAATATGGGCGAAATCAAAATTTTTGGATTGAAAGACACTAGTACAGACTATAAATCTGACAACATCAAACCTAACCCTGAAATAGAATCTCCTGAAGAGACTTGTAACTGTGTGGCATTCAGGTTGGATAACGTGCAAGACTACTATCTTGTTGACGTGCAAAAAGAGCTGATTGAACTGTTTCTGAGTAAAGATGCCCCAATCACTCTGGGAATCATAGGCAAAAATTTTGGCAGCGACGCAGAATTGATTGATTTCCTAAAAACAACCACATCCGAACATGGCCAACTTATTGGAATTGGCAATCATGGCGGTACCACTGATATTACAACTATGAGTAAGGATGCGCAGTCTGAACTGATCAGAAACACCGACAACAACATAATCGACTTTATCGGGACAAAGCCGTCTGTTTTCATTCCTCCCTATGGGAGTTATAATGCAGATACCATTTCTGTACTCGAAAATGAGGGTGTACACTATGTCAGTTCTGTTGCATCATTTGATGTGGCTCCTTACCCTCTCAAAGATGAATCTGTTTTTAGATTCCCATCGACAGCTTCTACGGGATATATTGAACAAGGCAGAGCATGGTATGGCATTTCGGCAAAACAAACAATGAGCGATATTAAATTTAGCGTCAGAGACTATGGGTTTGCAGTGGTATTGCTTCACCCGCATGAATATTCAAAAAGAAGCGGTTGGGTTTTTGAAAATCAACTTGACATTCCCCAGTATCATGAACTTGATAAATTAATAGACGAAGTAAAAAACTATGGGCTCAAAATAGTCCTGATTGATAATATTGACAGAGAGGTAGTCCTTGCCCAAAGCCCATTCATCCCGCATTGGTTTAAGGCTACTGTTTCATGGTGGTTAGAAGGCAAAACAACCAATTCTGACTTTTTTCAGTCAATGGGATATCTGGTGGAGCAAAAAATTATCCCTGTACAGCAAATTGACAGTGACATAAAATTCAGTGGCAGGAATATCCCTACTGCATTTACAAACAATGCAAAACTATGGGTTCAGGACAAGATCTCTGAAAAGGAATTCCTCAATGAGATCGAAATCTTGGCAAAGCAAGGCGTTATACAGACATTTAGGTAAGCCTGATTTTATTCGGCCTAATTATAATTCAACCCATTTGAGATGACAATGCAGACTGTTAGAGACGAGTTTTTACTCATCTATTTTCATTTGACATTATTATCTTGTAATTGAATCTTAGATACGCCAGTCGTGTATGATGTAATTCTAGACGCAAATTGAAAACCCAGTTTGTCTGGAAGGTATTGTTTAAAATTCTATAGGCAAATTTGCCAGATGACATTAATCTAGTCTTGGAATGGATTTCAGAGTGGATTCAATTAACATTGAGTAAACACTGCCAGTCCAATCAAATCTTTGAACCTGCTAATCAATTTCATTACTCCCTTTTTTCATTTTTAGTATTCCTAAAAAGAATTCCAAATCTAATTTTTTGGTTCGATTTTTGCAGCAAATGTTTGAACAATAATCTTTCCATCTTTCATAACAAATGTATCAGTTCCTAGCGAAAAACGAAATTTTTTTGATTCGGCTGACCACACAATATATGCTGTTTCGCCTTTAACTTCTTGTCGAATTATATTAAAGTCTGAACCTGGTGGGAGTACATTTGTTGTTACATCCACATAAAATTTTTTGATGCTGTCTTTACCTTCCAATATTCCATCGGGAGTAAACAGCAGGGCTTGCTCAGAAAAATCTTTCATAATTTTATACACGTCTCCTTTTACAAAGCACTCGTTTTGCCGATCCAGAATTTCGGCGGTTTGATTTGTTAGTTCATCAGACATGTGTATGCTCAAACATGATTGAATATATTATTTGACAATTCATATGATTCATACGCCTCAACCAAATTTTTGATTTGGATTTTCTTGGATAATCTACCTGATGATGAAATAGACTCTCAAAAAAGATGCCAAATCTGTCGTTCTTGAGAAATCTGAATGAGTGGCAAACATTTCATTGCATTTGCTGCGGTAATGCAAAAAAATCTCTTGACATTGGTGGAAT
>JAOUNZ010000018.1 GCA_029880665.1 Candidatus Nitrosopumilus sp. | reverse complement strand
TACTTGTACCCGTAGGAGTTGAACCTCATGATTGGGAACCAACTGTTAAAGATGTACAAACAATGCAAAAGTCTGATCTAATAATTATCAACGGAATTGGTTTTGAAAATTGGGTTAATAGTTTACAAGAGACTAATTACTCTGGTAAAATAGTTGACACAAGTAATGGAATCCCGATCAGAAATTCTGATGCTGAAAATTCGCATCGAATTGCCGATCCACACATTTGGCTAAATCCTGTTTATGCAAAAATTCAAGTACAAAACATTGCATCTGCTTTTTCACAATCTGATCCTGAAAATCAACTATATTACCAATCCAATGCGGCAAAATATGTGGAAAAATTAGATTTACTTGATTCAAAAATTCGAGACGAATTATCTAACTGTAATCATGATTTTGTATCTTTTCATGATGCATTCTCTTATTTTGCAGAAGAATATGATCTTAATCAACACACAATTATTTCATCAAATTATTCACATGGAGAAATAACGGCAAAAACTCTTGAAAATATAATTTCAACTTCTAGAGCATTAAACATCAAAGTAATTTTTAGTGAAGAAAATATTGATACACGTACATCAAACATAATTGCAAATGAGATAGGAGGCAAAGTTCTAATTTTATCACCACTGGAAATTTTATCTGATCAAACTTACATATCTAAAATGACACAAAATCTTGAAAATCTAAAGGAAGCATTATGTTGATAGTGGAAATCGAGAATCTTACTGTTCAATATCCTGATGTTAAGGCATTAGATGATGTGAGCTTTAGAGTCGATCAAGGTGATTTTCTAGGAATAATTGGACCTAATGGAGCAGGAAAATCTACCTTATTTGATTCAATGTTGGGACTAAATACAAAGTATACTGGAACTATCAAATTTTTTGGCGAAGATATTAGAAAATCAAAAAATTATCTTAAAGAAATTGGATATGTGCCACAAAAACCAATTTTTGAAAAAAATTTTCCCGCAACTGTTAGCGATGTAGTAAGAATGGGATTAAAAAATGAATCTGACGAAAGTAAAATTAACGAAATTTTACAACAATTATGGATACACGAACTTCGTAATAGAAGAATAGGTGAATTATCTGGAGGACAACTACAGCGAGTATTTATTGCAAAAGCTTTGGTAAACAATCCAAAAATTCTAATTCTGGATGAACCTGTTACGGGAATCGATCAACAAAGCATAGAACTATTCTACAGCATACTCCGTGAATTAAATTCAAAACAAAAAATTACTATCATTTGGTCTTCTCATGATCTAGATGCTGTTAATCAACTGGCAAATCATGTAGCTTGTCTAAATAGAACATTGTTTTTCCATGGAGAATCTGCAAAATTCTTTTCAAATGATGAACTGATCAAACAATATTCTGAGGCTTCGATGCAGGAACACATGCATCATCATTAACAATGACTTTCGAAATTTTGACATACAGTTTCATGCATAGAGCATTAATTTCTGGAATTGCAATAGCAATCCTTTGTTCGGTAATTGGATTGTTTCTGGTTTTACGACGGTATTCATTATTTGGTGATGCAATTGCACATTCGTCATTTGGAGGAATTGCACTGGGTTTACTGGCAGGAATTTATCCTCTATGGACAGCTTATGGTGTTTCAATAGCTAGTGCTCTAATCATTACAAAAATCAAGGACAGATACAATATCTCTGGCGATGCATCGATTGCAGTATTACTATCGTCAGGAATTGCAGTAGGACTTGTGATTATTGGTTTATCTGGCGGATTTACAATCGACATCTTTAGTTTCCTATTTGGCAGTATTCTTCTAGTAAGTGTAAATGATACGATACTGATCTTATCATTAACTGGCGGAATTCTCGTTGTAATTTTGTTGCTTTATAGACAAATTCTTTATTCAACCTTTAATGAGGAACAAGCTAAAGTCAGTGGGATTCCTGTCGAAAAAATCAATTATTTGATTGTGTTCATGGCCGGATTAACTGTAGTTACATCAATTCAGCTAGTTGGTGTATTATTAATTTCTGCTTTGTTTGTAATTCCCAATGTTACTGCAATTATGTATGGCAAAGGATTCAAACAGACTGCTATAATCTCAATGAGTTTTTCAATCTTCTCTGTAGTTATAGGAATTTTGATTTCTTATATTTTTGATATAACTCCTGCTGGAACAATTGTGTTATTATCAATTGGTCTATTTGCAGGAACAATAGGAATCAAATCTGCTGGCTTACTGTCTAAACATTAATCAAAGAATTTAATCTTCTCTTATCCTTAACACTTTTTACAAAAAACAACGATGTTGCAACAATCCCTAATGATATAAGTGGTGAAGCAACTTCTGTATACTTTAATTCAAAATTATTGGATGACCCTATCTCTGAAGCAGTAACTGGGATTTCTATAGTTCTTACAGTTCCAATTTTATTTGATTGCTGTTCAACAAACCATACATTATCATCACCATCAGATGTCATAAACTGAATAAATGTATTTTCTGTAGGTACTGGAATCTCAAGTATGTTGTTGTTGTCTGGATCATAAACTCCAATTTTATCTACTGTATGTTGAGCAAACCAGATGTTGCCATACTTATCAAATGTCATACCAAATGGCAATGCATCTTTGTCTGAAATCGCAATCTTCTCAAATGTTTCTAAAATTGGATTAAATTTGGTAATGGCCAAACCTGTATGCTCCGCAATCCATAGATTCCCTTTATCATCAAAAACCAATGATTCTGGACCTTGAAGTATGATGTCTGTAGAAATTTGAGTTACTGAATTGTCTTGAGGATTGATGAACCCTATTTTACCTGCGCCTGTAGTACTGTACCAAATTTTTCCATCCTTATCAACTGTTAGAGCAAACGGTAAAGATTCTTTTCCTGGAAGCACAATTTCTTCAAATTTGTCAAGATCTGGCAAATATTTTAGAATTTTATCTTTGTTGACAACTGTAATCCAAATATTGTCATCAAAATCAGATTTGATGAAAAGCGGTGTATTTTCTGAAATTAGCGGATCTAATTTTGGAATGGTTCTTGTTGTAATCTGTTTACTTTCCATATCGATAAATCCAATTTGATTCCGCGGCGTATCTGTAAACCAAATTCTCCCTTTACTGTCTTGAGTTAGAAACGTAGTTGCCAACCCATCAAATGAATATGGAGTAAATTCTTTTGTTTCAAGTGAAAATTCCCATAACCGTGGTGCTGATGCATCACTAATCCAGATGGAATCTTTCCCATCATATATTGGAAATAGAGGTTTTGCATTCTCAGGAAACTCATATTCTGTAATTTGAGACTGAATATTTGTTAATCTTGGTTTTACAAGCAGATTCAAAATCTTTGATTCATTTGCATTATCAGTTCTTTGGGCTTCAATCTCAATCAGCCATTCGCCAGAAAATCCAAAGGTTAATTGTCCTTGGAATTCAATTGGCTTATCTTCTTTTTGCTTGAGCACTTCCATCGGGATCTCTATTGGTGAAATATTCTTTGATGGGTTTGATATCTTTACCTTAACTTCATTTGAATCGTATAATTGTTTATCATCAAAGTCAGTCACTTTAACTACAACGGTGTTTGTTCCACTAGAAAATGGCGTGATGTTGATATCAAATTTTACATTTTCTGTAAACTCTATGGCGTTAAAACCATACACCATCTCTTGAGCATCAACTTTTTGAATTTCACCTGCTGGTAATGTTCCATTTGTTAGCAATGCAACAACACCAAGAAGAATAACTCCTAACACTGCATCCATTTTAAGTGATCTCTTTAGTTTTTTGTGCACTGAAATTTTTCCTGATGAGAAATTCTTTTCTGCATTTTTCTGAACTTTAAATTGGAAAAATGCCCCAAAACCAATTATTATTGCAGCAATTGAAACTTTTAAAATAATTAATTGACCATAAATTGATTCCGTGATTGTTCCTAGATCTGATTCTAAGAACCACATGAGTGTTGGTCCTGTAATTATGACAATCCCTACTGAAATGATAAATGCTATTGAAAATCTTGGTATCATTACCAAAGTCATTTTTTCCCGTTTTGATTCTTTTAATTGTGAAAATGTTGGTAGTAAAATAAAAACAAAATAGAATATTCCGCCAATCCATACTGCTGACACCAAATTATGTATGTAATCTAAAACTAGTGCTGGTATTTCTCCACTTGCTGCACTGTGTCCAACCATACTAGAAGTTCCAATTAATGTAAGCATAGCTACAAGCAACGGTATTTGATTTTTCTTTGATAGGATTTTTTTCCTATCTAATACAAACCACATTACTAGCGAAATTATTGTAATAATCATTCTAATAATCCAAGTAAAACCAAAATCTGTCTGAATTGCATCAATTACAGAAGCATCTAACCTAATCGATTGTATTGCAATCATCAAAATATTTGAAACAAAAACTAACATCAAACCAATTCCTGTAATTGACATGAATTTACCGTGATTGAATGATTCTATCTTATCTAGTTCTTCTTTGATTAGTTGTTTGTTTTGTGTTCTCCAAATTATTAGTGACGCAATTACTGCTCCTAAAACAATTGTCTGACCCACAAGTCCTGGAAATCTGGCACCTGCCTCTGGCAAAAATATGACTTCCGACGATCCCTCTTGTTCAAATAAAGATGGATCAATTACAACATCTCCTACTGCAAACAGGAAAGCATTTGGAACTAGATGTCCGTCAACTTTAGAAAGTACTTTGGTAGATGCAGTGTAGATCCCATCTTCTAATGGGGGAGTTGTGACAACTAGAGAATCATATCCTTCATAATAATCAGTATCTTTATTATCAATTTGATTTCCAGTACTATCTAATACTTTAATTTCGCTAAAGTTTATGTCGACCGGTTCTGAAAAAAATACAATTACTTTTGTCGTACCAGCAGGAGAATTTGATGTCAAGCTTGGGATTGTTTTTTCTGTAAAAGGATGTGCATATACAAATGGAACAGCAATAAATGAGATAATCAGTAGAGCAATCAAAAACTTTTGCATTTAATCTTCAAGCAGTCATTGATAATTTAAACAGTTTTGATAAACTCGAACTTTGTACCATTCGCATAAAGATATAATCTACTACTAGAAAATGATAGTATTGAAAGTAGTAATTTTTGGAATTATTGGTTTATTATTTTTTGTCGGAATGATTATGCCCTCCTTTGGACATACAACTGTTCATGTTGAGCAATATCAAATCGAAGTGGGCTGGGAAATTGAGCCCCCTGTTGTAGGAATACGAAATGATCTTGTTTTAAAAATTACTGAACCTGGTGAAACTGAAGGGTCATACAAAGGGGTTACTAATATTTTCAAAGATGTAGATGCTACTGTAGTGTTTGGCGGGGCCACAAAAAAAATTGATATAAATTCTGATCCTAGACCTGGATACTACTTTTCACCAATTATACCAACTAAAACTGGTAGTTATAGTATAGATCTAAAAGGAAATATTCATGGCACTACAATTGATGTAAAAATTCCAGTTGAGGACGTAGAGTCTACTGCAGTATTAGATTTTCCTCCAACTGGGAGTGAGGGAACCGCTGATGTTACTGCTCTAAAGAATGCTATCTCATCATTACAACAAGATGTTTCAAAACTAAAGTCTGGTGAGCCATCTGTTTCTTCTTCAGAAAGTGGAGCGTCTTATGACTTTGCAGTATTTGGATTATCTATTGCAGCAGCAGCAATAATCTTAGCTATAATCGCGTTAATTAAAAGAAAATAAGAAAAGAGGAATTCCTAAAATCTTGGAATGACTCTAGATTTTGCAGTTACTGCCACGATGCTTATGATTGCAGCAGCCAGTACCATCATTGCAATTGTGCCAAATTCTGGAACAACGTTTGAAAATACTACTTTTTCACCAATTGGCCCTGTTTTAGGATCATTTACGCCGTAACCCTGGAATGTCACCGTGATGTTTACCGGATCCGAGGAACTCAATGGCGCTGTTTTATGCATTCCCGTACCGTCATGATGATGCGCACCCTTATCGTTCAGAACCTCCTTACCATTTTGAGTTACCGCCATGTCATGGTTGACATGCTCTGCACCTTCAAACTCAATGGAAATATCCATTGCTTCGCCTGCAGTTGGTGTTGAAGTCCAAACTGAAACTTTTGTGCCGTCTGATAACATTCCGGTAGCAGACGCAGCACCTTCTGTGTGCGTCATTTCACCGTTGTCACCATGATCTTCAGCTTCTTTTTCTTGTACTATGATCAAGCCTTTCATCCAAGGATGTACCATACAGAAATATGGAACTTCGCCTGCTGCTGTCGGAGTCCATTCAAAAGAATTTGCTGCCATCAACAAGCCCGTATCAAACTCGCCACTTGGGCCGCCTTCTGGCGTTCCTGCTGTAAACGTGTGTGCTGCAGTATCAGTATTTGACATGATTACTTTGCCGCCAACATCCACTGTTGCAGTACTTGGGATGTAACACCCATCCGGAGTAGCTTCACAACCTGGTGCACCAGAACCAGACGCTGGTAAGATTGTGACTTCGGAGTGATCTGCAAAAGCAGCTGGTGTCATTGCGACAATACCTGCTGCAATAGCAAATAGTACGAAGAATGAGCTAATTACTTTAGTCTTCATTAGACAAATTACTTGTACGGATACATAAAAACCTCACTGGAATTTCCAGTTATGGAATACTATCTTCTAGATTTATACAACTTTAGCATTCCAAAGACAGGAATACCAATATACATTCCAATGTTTAGAAAAACTAAAGACATACCGTATACTAACATTTTTTCCTCCGAATCAATGTCAACCTGATTCAATAATGATAATGATAATAGTATTGGAGTTAATACCATTTTTGTAATTTCTTTGAAAATTGGATGTTCTCTTTCAAAGTCTGCAACTGTTGGTGAGAATGAGTAATAGAATTGATTAAAAGATGTCATAAATGCCATCCCTGAACTTGTTTTCAGAATTGTATTGTCTCTAATCTCTCTTAATTGTTGAACCTGTGGTGCCATCTCAGAACCATACGTGGCAGTTGCAATGAGACATCCACCATTTTCGTCACTTGGTTTGTTATTACCGATTGTTGGTTGAGCATAAACGTCACCTACTAAAATATCAAAAGAAACTGTTTCTGGCGGAATTGGTTGAAACAAAATACCTTCTATCTTAAAATTCATTGCGTATACTCCTTCACCTTGATTGAACTCAATTGGAATTTTAACAGAACCTACTGATGTGTGTGTAAGTGGAATCGGTCCAAAAACGGTTTCACCATCTTTTGAAACTATAACTGACCAGTCAACATGCTCTTGAATTTTTTGCGTTTGAGGGTTGATAAAATCTATATTAATTTTGGTTTGAGTATTTGGTTCAATTTCATAATAAGTTAACTTGACATCCAACGTACCTTTCTCAGTTGCCATAGTTTGCTCTTCTGCAAATACTGGAATAATTAACAACGGAACTAGTGATAAGAATAGTAAAAACTTCATATATTTTCTTTTAAATTGATAAATAAAAGTTGTACTCTAATTTTTATTAAAAATTTCCATGCATAGAAATCCTATACCATCTTTAAATATGGAATGGACACAAACTTTGTGTTGTATGACAAGTTTGCATTATTACTAATTGTTGTTGGAATTTTCACCATCCCAATTATTCTTCCAAATGCATTTGCTCATGGGCTTGGTGGTGATCAAGCTGTACCAATTAGTTTTGGTGATATGGAGGTGACTGTACGTACACAGCTAAGCCCATCTGACATTACAGTTGGTGAAGTTGATACTGCAAATATGCAAGTACGTTTTTTTGACACCCTAACTGACAAAAATCTTGATAAGGTAACATACAGAGTAGAAATCTGGCAAAGTGGTGAACTTTTAGCTAGAAATCTATTTTATGATTTAGATGGAAGACTGGATGTTAAAATCAAACCAGAATCTTCATGTAACAAAAATAATCTTGAAGAATGCTCAATTTATGGTGGCTCCGAACATGTAAGTGCACCTGGTGCCCTATTTGTTCAAGGTGCAGCATGTACTGATGATAATTTAGATATATGTGCAAGGCCATCGATCACCGGACCAATTTTTGTAAAAGGTGGATTGTATAAGATTAGAGTTGATATTGAGGCTGCTACTAGTCCAAGAACTGTATTAGCTAATTTGCTAAGTTATGAAACATTTGTTAGTGTGGCACAGGAACAAGATTTTTTGATTAAGACTGCAAATGCTGAAGAAATTCCAATTATTGTAAAAACATACTATGATGATGTTGATAATTTTAAATTTGAACAAACAGATAATTCAATCTCATTTGATATGCCATTTGACTGGAATCCAACATATGTTGATCAAGTTCAGGTAGTACATGAAGAAGTCAGAGTTCCAAAGACATTCACACCTTATGCAGAAGGAACACAATTCAAAGGATATGTTAATGGAGTAGAAATTGATCAGAGAGCACTACTCAATGATCCGTATTCATATGACGATACCAACATTGTCCATTTTCTAATTACCAAAAAAGAGTTACAAAAAATTAATGAACACCTGGGTTCAAATAATTACGACAACACCAAAATGGACTTGAAACTGGTCCCATTGACTGGATCTTCAAAAAGCTCAACAGAATTTTATCTTGTTGATACTGTTAATTACAAACAAATTCCAACTACTGTAAGCATTTCATGGGATGGAAAGTATGGATCTAATCAAGAAATTCCATTTGAGTTTACGTTCTTTAATGAAAATGGAAATCTTATCAAAGATATCCATTATGCATATTTTGTTTTTGATGAATCTGACAAAGAAATAGCAAGTAATGTAGGTGATGATACCTCAATGATTGGAATCCTTTCTACTGAAGGAATTGACATTCAAAAAATCTTTGTTCCTTCTCAAGGACAAATTAGAATTGATGTCAAAGTTCTAGGAACTGGATTGGATTATAACCCAACATATGCTGGCATTGGTTCTGCAATAATTGAGATTGGTCCTGGCCTACCAGATTCTGTATATGAAAAAACGTCAATTCCTAGTTGGATTAAAAACAATGCTGAATGGTGGGCAGCTGATCAAATAGATGACAACTCATTTGTTCAAGGTATTCAATTCTTGATTAAAGAAAATATTCTAAAGATCCCCCCAACTGCACAAGGATCTGGATCTGGTTCAAACGAAATTCCCACGTGGATTAAAAACAATGCCGGTTGGTGGGCTAACGGTTCAATAGATGACAACTCATTTGTTCAAGGTATTCAATTCTTAATTAAAGAAGGAATCATGAAGATTCAATCATAGGTTTTTAAATAAATTCACCTAGTGATATTATATGAAAGACATCAATGACATTATGCCCAAAATTCCAAACATGAGATGGGGAGCTTTGATGAATAAAGCACCAACCAATGATAAAGTTGAAGAAATGAATAAAATTTTCCCAGATAATGGTAAATGGCATACTGTATTTGAAGAAAAAGATTTTGTCACCATCGATGGAAAAGAAATACGCAAAAAAGATCCTAGCAAGTGGACATAGTTTGCAAAACCTTTCATTAATTACAATTCTCATGCTTTCTATTGTATTGGTGCTAGGATTTGATAGCGCCTATGGTCATGGTGTAGGAAGTGAAACTTTTCCACCTGTAGAGTTAGATGGAAAACTAGTAACATTAGAAATATCCTCTTCAAAAAATGATCCAAACACAAATGATAATCAGCAAATATCTATCTCATTAATTGATTTTGATTCAAAAATTACTTTACGTGATACCACTTTTCTGATAAAATCTGAACGTGGAGAACAATTTCTCTTTGAAGATGAATTTAAAGCAGATAATGGATTCATAGTTTTTAATTTTGTATCTGAAGACAATGATTCTATTGTAATAGAGGCTAAGAAAGATGGCAATTTTTTTGGTTCTTTATTGGGACTTGACAGTAGATTGGTGAATGTAAAAGGACCAAGGCTTAGCGAAGGCGGTCTGTATAAATTTGACATCAAGATACTTACCGCTAATGAATATTCCAAAAAATTAGAGAAACCACTGACATTCAATGCAGGAATTTCTATTGCTCAGACAACCAGGCATGATTTTATTGATCCGAATTTTGGAGAACAACATATCAATATTGTAACATATTATGATGAAATTTCTAATTTTCAATATGATTCTGTTTCAAAGAAAATCTCTTATTTCATGCCATTTGATTGGAGTGAATCTAACATTAATCAAACATCTGTTGTTCATCAAGAACTTGTAATTCCAAAAAAATTCGGCGATTTACTAGTTTCTGGATTTTCTATGTATGTAAATGGAATAAAACTATCTGATGATGTTGTAAATATCGATGACTTTTTTTCTGATGAACGTGTTGTTCATTTTATCGTTTATCAAAAAGAATTGATGAATATTTTTTATAGTAATGAAAATCAGAATGGAATGAATTTTGTAATCCAGCCACACCGTAATGATGTTCATCTGAGCTCAGTTACTGATAATGGTCAATTCCGAATTCTTACAACTTGGGAGCCTTATATTCTGAAATCTAATTCAAATGCAAAAATAATTTTTGATATCACAGATATTTTCTTGAAAAATAAACCCATTTCTGTACAATATGATTTCTCAATGACTCAAAATGATCGTATCATATTTGAACAAAGTGGAATTAGTACTGATTCTAAAGATGAACATAATATTGTAGAATTTTTTATTCCCACTGATGTTACAGGAATTGTTAATCTGAATTTTGAAAATTTAAACAACAACCATCTTGCAAAGACAACCATTCCAATTATTATTGACAGAATTACTAAAGAAATTATTATTCCTAATTGGATTAAAAACAATGCTGAATGGTGGTCTGAAGATCAAATTAATGATACCACTTTCATTACAGGAATTGAATATCTTATTACAAACCAAATCATAATAATCCCATCAACACAACAAGAAATTTCAAACTCTCAAGAAATTCCTCAATGGATTAAAACAAATGCTGAATGGTGGGCAGCTGATCAAATAGATGACAAAACATTTGTTCAAGGACTAGAGTTTTTGATTAAAAATGGAATAATTCACATATGATCAATACTAGTTCAAAAAATGAATCAATCGTTTTAAATCTAAAAATAATCAACTCTACTTTGTTTAGGCCTAAAAGCATAGTTGAAAGAAAAATCAGCTTTGTTCTCAATTGTTGTAACT
>JAOUNZ010000086.1 GCA_029880665.1 Candidatus Nitrosopumilus sp. | reverse complement strand
TTACCAATCATTTTCATCTCCTCTAAATTCTAGTTAAAGAAATCATTCCTTCATTTTTGATCAGTTTGTTAACTCTTCTTTTACTATGATGATTCTGATGTCATCATCAATTTGCTCCAAATCCACTTTTTGATCTCTTGCTAAAAATAATACTGCAAAGAAACATCTGATAGAATCTACCTGATCTAATTCAGCAATTATTTCTTGTAGTAATCCAAATCCTACTAATGATATTTTCTTCATTATCAAATCTTCATATCTTCCAATTATGCTTTCAAGCGATATGAAATAATCCTGAAAATCTGGTGCTTCAATTGGCTCAATCTCAATTCGTTTATTCCTTCTTGATTGAGGATTTGCAATTGTGCCAATAAGATTTTGAAGTAATCCTAACAAATCATCTAATGATACTGGATATGTTGATTCGTGTCTGTATGGAATGTCTATTAGTTCTATATCTACATCTGTTCTTTGATACACTGGCTTTCTTTCCATCGCTGCTTTTTGTAATGCAAAAATACTTTCAACTTTCATCCTATAGATCAAGGATGATGACAGTGCTGCCATTCCTGCCACTTTGAGATCTTTTCTATCCGTTTTTTCAAGAATTTTCATCAATAAATTCAAAATCTTGATTAGATCAATATCCCAAACATCTTTTTTTGCATTAGATAACGGACTAAATAGAATGTTTATTGGTTCCTGAGAAATACTGGTAGGATTTGGTACTTCACTCATATTTCTATTCCTTTGACATTCAATAATATCTAAGGGCTCTATTTTTTTCTTATTTCCAGTCAACTCTTATATTGTCAATATGAAAAATTACTTTATGAAGTCTGCTAGGATTACAGGCCCAAATCAGCCTCTTGCGATATCTTCAATTGAGACTCCAACACCTCGGGGTAATCAGGTTTTAGTCAAAGTAAAATCTGTGGGGGTTTGTCATAGTGACTTACATCTTTGGGAAGGCGGTTATGATCTTGGTGATGGGCAATTTATGAAAGTGACTGACAGGGGTGTGAAATACCCTGTAACCCCAGGGCATGAGATTGTAGGTGTTGTTGAAGATTTTGGTAATGACGTTACTGGAATTTCAAAAGGAGATGAAGTTTTGGTATTTCCTTGGGTTGGCTGCGGAGAATGTCCTGCATGTAAAGTAGAAAATGAAAACCTATGTGATACGCCTAAATCTTTGGGAGTCTTTCAAGACGGCGGATATTCCGATTATGCTCTAATTCCCAATTTTAAATATTTGGCAAAACTTGATGGCGTTAACCCTGATGCTGCAACTTCACTTGCATGTTCTGGGCTTACTGCATATACTGCAATTAAAAAATCCAATCAAAATTCCCCAGAGTTTCTTGTAATTGTTGGCGCCGGTGGGTTGGGGTTAATGGGCATACAAATTGCCAAGGCTATAACAAAAGCCAAAATTATTTGTGTTGATTTAGATGATCAGAAATTAGAGACAGCCAAAGAAATGGGAGCTGATTTTACAGTTAACTCTAAAGATCCTGAGACCGCTAAAAAAATTCTGTCTATATGTAATAATAAAGGTGCAGACAGCGTTGTTGATTTTGTAAATGCACCACCAACTGCAAAACTTGACTTTGCAGTCCTCAGAAAGCGAGGTAACCTGATTCTTGTTGGTTTGTTTGGCGGCTCAATTGAATTGTCTCTTGTGACCATTCCACTAAAATCTATCATGATTCAAGGTGCATACACTGGAAATTATCATGATATGGTAGAATTACTTGATCTTGCAAGAAAAGGAATCATAAATCCTGTAATTTCAAAAAGGTATGCTCTTGATGAGGCTAATAATGCATTGGAGGATCTTAAGGCACGAAAAATAATTGGACGTGCTGTAATTAATCCATAGTCTTGTGTTTTACAAAAATTTATTGCCTAAAAATGAGCATTCTTAGTAGATACAATCTGTGAAATTCCACTTATGCCCCTTAAAAATAAATAATTTATAACCACATGTAATTTGTTTTTATCATATTGTATCTTTTAGAATAATACAAATTTCTTCTATTTGTTTTTGTATTCATCATGTGAATGTTACTCTGAACAAGGAAAAGATTTACAAAATGAAAGTTAGTTTAAAACCCCCTTTTTAAAAGACAAAAAGTTTATGGTAAGTTAAACCAAAAATGTGGTTAAATTAGATTTTAAAAAAACCTTGCCTGAAAAAGACAAGGAGAAAATTCTGTTATTCTGATTCTTTTCTCTTTTTTTCCTTCTCAGTCTGTAATCTAGCTAATTCTAATTCTTCATTAGTATGTTTGAATTTCTTCATTACAACTATACTTGGCAATTTAGATATAAAAACTGCACATATTGCAGATCCCAAACCCATGCGTGAAAGTCAATATCCGATAGAATACATTGGTTTTCTACCCTCTATTCCAAGATTCAGATTTTTTATCGTGATTTCTGCCATTTTGGATCTAGTTTCTTTTGTTGAGCTACCTATATGTGGTGCAAGAACAACATTTTGTAATTTTACTAATGGGTGATTTCCCCTGATTGGTTCTTCTTCATAAACGTCCAATCCTGCACCTGCTATGATTTTTTTCTTTATGGCTGTGACAAGATCTTCTTCGTTGATTATTTTGCCCCTTGATGTATTGATCACAAATGATGTATTCTTCATTCTTCTAAAAATCTTCATGTCTAAGAGATGATCTGTTTCTTTTGTATGTGGCACATGAATTGAAATAACATCACTTTGAGTTATCAACTTTTCAAATGAAACATATTTTACATTCAGTGATTTCTCCTTGCTTTCTGAAACCTGTTTTCTGTTGTGATAAATTATCTTCATATCAAACGCTTTTGCTCTTTTTGCAAGTACTTTGCCAATTCTACCAAGGCCTAAAATTCCGAGTGTTTTTCCTTGAAGATCGATACCAACATAATCATACGCTCCATAAATTATATTCCACCCTCCTTTTCGAATTATTCTATCTCCTTCTGAAACTCTTCTAAAAAGATCAAGCAATAATGAGAATGCTAAATCAGCTGTTGCGTCAGTGAGTACCTCCGGAGTGTACCCTACACGAATTTTTCTCTCCTTTGCGCATTCAACATCTATGTGATCAAAACCTACGCTGTATGTGCTGATAACTTTAAGATTTTTTGCTGACTCTATTGTATTTTTATCAATTTTATCATATGGGAAACAAATCAATCCCTCAACATCTTTAATCTTTGATCGCAATTTTGATTGAGGAATAGGAATTTTTCCAGAATAGATTTCTATTTTATATCTTTTTTTCAGTTCGCTTAATGCAAAATCATGCAAAGTTCTTGTGAGAAATACTCTTTTTTTCACTAATCTTGAGATTTAACTCAAACCATTTATACGATTTCTTTGTAAATCATTCATGTCTTCTAAAATCGAAGAAGAAGAGGAATTTGCTATTTGTGTTGAATGTGGAAATTCTATTGAAAAATGTGTATGTGTGTGTCCTTATTGTGGTGAACGTGATAAATGTGAATGCGCGTTATTTGATGCTGCTACTGGTGGTTAGAGTTAACCGGATACTATTAATTTTCAGGAGATGGCATAATTTCCATGAGTTCTGTTGATTTTACTTGGTTAATTGGAGGTCCACAGGGAAGCGGTGTTGAATCTGGAGCAAATGTATTCTCAAAAGTTTGTGCAGAGATGGGTTATCAGGTATTCGGTAAAAGAGAATTTTATTCAAACATCAAAGGAGAGCATAGCTATTTTACAGTTCGGATAGCTGATAAAAAAATTCATTCAAACATCAATGACGTCACTCTAATGGTGTCTTTTGATGCTGAAACTATCTTTCGTCACTTTGATGAAGTTGTATCTAATGGCGGGATTATTTATGATTCCGAGTTGGAGGGTATTGATACTGGGAAAGTTCACACTCTTGATACTCCGTTCAAAGATAGACTTCACCAATACCTTGAATCAAAAAATAAACCATTTACCATATCAGGAGTACTTGAACTTGCTCAAGAAAAAGGTGTTGCACTTTATCCAGTATCTTTTAAGAATATTCTTGAAAAACTATCTGCAGAAGTAGGCAATCCAAAATTGCGAGGTCTGATCAGAATGTATAATGTACTTGGAGTCTCTTTGTCTTTGGGATTAATCAAAATGCCTGTTGATTCGTTACTTAATTCACTCGACAATATATTTTCAAAAAAACCTCAAATTGCTGAAATAAATAAACAGGCTGCAAATTATTCCTACACCTATGCAACAAATAATTTTCAAAATTTTAACCATGTGTTAACTGGAACCCAAAAAGAACCTGGAACTATCCTGGTCCAAGGATTTCAAGGAACTGCTTTAGGAAAAATGGCGTGTGGTTGCAGGATGCAGCCTTACTATCCAATTACTCCGGCTTCAGATGAGTCTGTTTATCTTGAATCAAATGAAATTTTGGAAATCGTCGATGATAGGCCTGGTTCTACTGTTGTTGTTCAAACGGAGGATGAAATTTGTGCAATGGGGATGACTATAGGTGGCGCATTAACTGGAACACGTTCTGCAACATGTACTTCAGGTCCTGGATTTGCACTGATGACTGAGATGCTAGGATGGGCTGGGATGAATGAGGTTCCGGTTGTTATAACAAATTATCAAAGAAGTGGGCCTTCAACTGGACTTCCAACTAGACATGGTCAGGATGATTTGCTTTTTGCGGTATTTGCAGGACATGGTGATTTTCCAAAAATTGTCTATGCTTCAGGAGATGTTGAGGAGAGCTTTTATGATACTGGAAACTGCTTTAACTATGCAGATATTTTCCAAGTTCCTGTAATTCACATGATGGATAAATTTCATGCAAGTTCTGTAATCACATGTAAAAGATTTGATCCTCAAAAAATTTCAATTAACCGTGGTAAGCTCTTAGAAAAAGTCGATAATGGCTATAGGCGATTTGAGATTACTGATGATGGAGTGTCCCCTCGTTCTAGGCTGGGAATAGACAATGGGATATTTTGGAATACTGGTGATGAGTCTGATGAATATGGTCATATCACAGAGGACCCCGTTTTACGTGTGAAAATGATGGACAAAAGGATGTCTAGATTGGATTTGATCTTAAAAGAAATTCCGCAATCAGAGCAAGCAATATCGTTTGGTGTTGAAGATTATACTATCATTTCATGGGGTTCTGCAAAGGGTCCTATTTTGGATGCAATTGACATGCTTAAAAAAGAAGGAGTCTCAATTGGATATATTCAATTAAAACTAATACATCCTTTTCCAGCAGAGTATGTTAGTTCGTTACTAAAAGATACTAAAACAATAATTGATATTGA
>JAOUNZ010000084.1 GCA_029880665.1 Candidatus Nitrosopumilus sp. | reverse complement strand
CACGCTTAACGTATATAAGAGCAGTTTCAAACTCGGTTTCTATAGATGGCTTATTCGAAAATATTACGAAGGTTAAGGGAGGAAAAGACCAATTATAAGAAACGTGGAACCATGTTGATGGGTAAACGTGATTTTATCACTGTAAATATTACTAATGAAAACACTCAAGTTCAAATTCTCAAGCCTGGAATGGCTGGTGACAAAGTAATTGCATCTGCGCATTCTAGATCTTTACTTGAGAAGGGATGGAAAGGTTCCAGAAAGAGCATTCCTGCAGCATATCTTACAGGATACTTGGCTGGCAAGAAAGCCTTAGGTCAAGGAGCAAAGGATGCGATCCTATACACTGGGACTAGAAGGTATACTCAAAGAGTTGCAGCTGCTCTCAAAGGTATAGTTGATGCAGGTATTAAAGTCCCAGCTGATGAAGAAACATTTCCTGCTACTGAGAGGATAAACGGTGAACATCTTACTGTTAAAAACGAAATCTCAAAAATAAAATCCTCAATTGATAGTGAGGTCAAGTAGAAATGAGCCAAACAGCCCAGTCTAAAGGAGGTCAACGAGGCAAAGGTCCTGCTGTCTATGGAGGAGGTCCACCAGGAGGATCTAAAGGTGGTGACAGACCAAGAAGACCAAGAAGGGACCAAGAAGAAGAAGTTTGGGTTCCAAAAACGGTCCTAGGACAAAAAGTTGCATCAGGTGAGATTACGTCGCTAGAAGAAATTATTGAATTAGGATTAAGAATTCAAGAATCTGGAATAATAAAGAAATTACTTCCTGATTTGAAAAGTGAAGTTGTAGATGTTGGAATAATCCAAAAAATGACTTCTAATGGGCAGTCAACCAGATTCAAAGCCATTGTTGCAACTGGAAATGAAAATGGTTATTTGGGAATTGGACAAGGAAAATCAAAACAAATGAGAATTGCTATTGAAAAAGCAACAAGTCAGGCCTATCTTAATGTCAACCCAATCAAGATGGGATGCGGCAGTTGGGAATGTAGATGTGATCAAAAACATTCAGTGCCATTCAAAGTTAGAGGAAAAGGCGGCAGTGTCACAATTGAAATTATCCCTGCACCACGTGGATTGGGTCTGGTTGCAGGTGGTAAAATTAAACGATTATTGGAATTGGCAGGTCTAAAAGATGCATGGACTACTGCAAAAGGCTCTACACCTACAATGAATTCCACTTCAAAAGCTATATTGGATTGTCTTAGACAGACATTTAGTCAAGGTTGATGAAAAATGGCAGATGCATATCTTGTTGTTAGAATAAAAGGCCAAGCTGACTGTCCATACTGGGCTACAACCACTATGGCTCTATTAAAACTGGATAAAAAATACCGTGCAACAATTTTGCCTGCAAAAGATAATACTTTGGGAATGCTAAAAAAGGTACAACATTATGTTGCCTGGGTTGAACTTGACGCATCTCTGGCAAAAGAATTGATTGACAAAAAAGCAAGAAAAGATGGCTATCAAAAAATCACTGTGGACGATTTAAAGGATCTTGGATTTGCAAGTTCTGAAGAATTGGCAACAGCTTTGTCTGAAGGCAAGGCAACTTTATCAAAATTAAAACCTCTGAAACCTTGGTTTGCTCTTTCACCACCAAGGTTTGGATTCAAAAGAAGTACCAAGAGGTTGTATGGACAGAAAGGTGTTCTTGGACAAAACAAGGATCTTGGCAATCTAGTAAGGAATATGATATAATATGGCAACAAGATTAAGAAAGACTCGAAGACTGAGAGGCGGACGACATATGGGATGGGGACAAGTAGGTCAACACCGTGCCAGCGGCCATAAAGGTGGTCTTGGAGTTACTGGTATGAAGAAGCATCATAGAAGTACTATGCTGAAAGAAGATCCAGATCATTATGGTCATGATATACCTAAAACACCTCACCCAAATATTATAAAAAAATGGACTAGCCTCAGGGATCTTGATGACTTGTACACAAAATTCGGCAAAGAAGAAGGAGGAAAGAAAATCATAGACCTTGAAAGTGCAGGATATGATAAACTCCTTGGTGGCGGAAAACTTGTCAATGCATATTCCGTCAAAGTACAACAATTTACGGCGTCTGCAGAAGAGAAACTAAAAGCTGTTGGGGGAGAGGTGTTACTTAACAATGGCTGAAGGTAGTATCACTACTATTATACGAAAAGTTGTTTTTAAAGCAGAACCATACATTCCTCAGGTTCCAAAACCAAAAAAGAAAATCTCACTACCTACTAGACTGCTTTGGTGTGGAATTGCATTACTGATCTACATGATAATGGGTCAGACTCCATTGTTTGGCGCAACAGCACCACAGTTTGACTTTTTAGCATTTGCTAGGGTAATTTTTGCATCACAACAGGGCACTTTGGTTGAACTGGGGATTGGCCCCATAGTCACAGCTGGACTCTTGATGCAATTATTGAGAGGCTCAGACATCCTCAAATTTGATTTCAAAAAACCTGAAGAAAGAGGAATCTTTCAGACAGCTACAAAATTGGTTACATATGTTGTAATTGTCGCTGAGTCCATAGTATATGCTATTGCAGTTTATGGTCCTGGTGTAAGTGAGCCATACTTCTTGTATGTCATGATTGGCCAATTAATGGCAGCGTCTATCTTAATTATGTTCTTGGATGAACTAATTCAAAAGGGATGGGGCCTAGGCAGCGGAATCAGCTTGTTCATTATGGCAGGTGTTGCTCAACAAATTCTTTGGAGTTTGTTTAGTCCTCTGCCTGCAGGTGATGGTGGTGCTATAGGCATCATCCCATATCTAGGACAATCTATCATGGCTGGTGATATATCCAATACCATATTTCGTGCTAATAGTCTGCCTAGCATATTTGGTATATTTTTGACCGGTGGAATATTGCTAATACTTGTATTTACACAGGGTATGAAAATTGAAATTCCAATTGTCTCTACTAAGTATAGAGGATTTTCTGCTGTCTATCCAATTAAATTGATGTATGTTTCTAACATTCCAGTTATCTTGGCATCTGCCTTAACTGCAAATGCCGTTTTCATATTCCAAATGTTGTGGGCAAACATGAACCCACGAAATAATGATTTCTTCATTAACTTTATTGCACAATTTGATCCGACAAGCCCATCTACTCCTATAGGTGGTCTTATCTACTATATCACTCCACCACGAGGTTTAGATGTTGCAGCTTTGGATCCAATGAGAGCTGTAGGCTATGTTTTGTTTATGGTTGGAATTGTAATTTTGTTTGGCAGGTTATGGGTTGAGCTTGGAGGTCTGTCTCCAAAGAGCGCAGCTCAGAATTTGCTTGATGCAGATGTACAAATCCCCGGATTCAGAAGATCAAATGCACCCGTTGAAGCATTACTGAACAAATACATCCCATCGGTTACAATTATTGGCTCTGCAATTTTGGGTCTCTTAGCAGGTGTCTCCGATGTTCTTGGTGTGTTTGGTTCTGGAATCGGAATTTTACTTATGGTAGATATTCTTATCAATTACTACACACAGTTAGTTAGAGAACAAGTAGAAGTTGTCATGCCGCGTTTGGGTGCTTTACTTGGTAGAAAATAAAAAAATCGTGATGGTAGGCATTCCGGGTGTTGGAAAGACCACATTGTTATCAAAAATCGTAAAGATATTGACTGACAATAAAAAAAGTGTTGGTATGATAAGCTTTGGAACTTTGATGTTTGAAGTTGCAAAAGAAAACGGGCTTACTGACAGAGATGAGCTTCGAAAATTACCTGTTGCAGAACAACAACGACTGCAGAAAATTGCCGCAGAAAAAATTGCATCCCGAAATGACGATGTCATAATTATTGATACCCATGCATTTATCACCTCTCCGGAAGGATACTATCCAGGATTGCCTGAACATGTTCTAAAAATCATCAAACCCACAAACTTCGTTTCCATCTCTGCAAAACCTGAAGAAATCTACAATAGACGAATGACAGATGATACGCGTAATAGAGATAAGATTACCTTATCTAACATCAAAAAAGAACTGGATGTTCAATCAGGCATGATTTCTGCATGTGCTGTTATTACTGGCTCTCCAGTAAAGCATATTCTGAATGGTGAGGGAAAGGTTGATGAGGCGGCAAATAAAATAATCAAGGCAATAGGACTGTAAAAAATGGACTTTAACTTTATTCTACTCTTTATCGACTCAATACACCTTCAGCTGGATTTTCTTGGTCAAGGAAGCCATACCTTGGGAAGTGATGACCCTATAGTCAAAGGGTTGATTCTTGGCATGTTTGCAGTAGCCGGATTTGGCATCTTGCTTAATCTCTTTAACGCTGCAGTTAGAAAAAAGATGGTTGACCAAGTAAAACTCAAACGCATTATGAAAGAGACACGAGGATGGCAAAAAGAAAGGATGGCTGCAATGAGGGCTAAAGATCAGGCAAAGATAAACGAACTAGGAAAAAAATCTGCATACATGAACAAAATGTCAATGGAGATGATGCAGATGAACATGAGGCCAATGCTGATTACCTTTGTTCCTTTAATTTTGATATTCTATCTTGTATTGCCCCAACTGTTTGCTTACACTGTTGCGCTTTCCCCAATATCACTAAATGTCATCCCAGGAGATTTCTTTCAATTAACATGTACTGCTGCCCAAGCATTAGAAGAAGGTCATGTTTGCTTTGGTAAAGAAAATGCTTTGTATCTTTGGGCCTGGTACTTTCTTTCATCAATCTCATTTAGTGGGATTATAATGAAATTAACAAAAACATCAATGGATCTCGGTTGATGAAGTCCATTGTCATTTCTGGTCCTCCTGCAGTAGGCAAAACAACTGTTGCTAAAGGATTAGCAGAAGAATTTCAACTACAATATCTTAGTGGAGGAGACGTGCTAAAAGAAATGGCAAAAGAGCAAGGCTTTGATTCTGACAGCGATGATTGGTGGGATACCGAAGAAGGCATGAAATTTTTGAGTCAACGTGAACAAAACTCAGAGTTTGATAAAAAACTGGATAAAAAATTAATCCTGCTCTTTAATGAAGGGGGAATGGTAATTACCAGTTATACTCTTCCATGGCTGATAAAAGACGGGATTAGAATCTGGCTGGAAGGCTCACATGAAAGCAGCTCCAAAAGAATGCAATCGAGGGATAACATGAGCCCAAGTGATGCATACGAAATTACAAAAAAACGTTTTGACAAGAATAAAGCGTTATACAAAAAACTATATGATTTTGATTTTGGCGATGATAAATCAGTGTTTGATTTAATAATTGACACTGACAATCTTTCTGCACAGCAAGTAATTGATGTGGCAAAAGAAACTGTGAGAAAATTACTATGACGCTAAAACAACTTG
>JAOUNZ010000017.1 GCA_029880665.1 Candidatus Nitrosopumilus sp. | reverse complement strand
TTTGTATATGGAAAATTGGATTAATTTTCTGTGACGGAAGAAAAAGAGAAGAAGAAAGTAGTTGCCTTACTATCAGGCGGTCTAGACAGTCAGCTTGCGGTAAGAATGATGCAAGAGCAAGGTTTTGAAGTTTCAGCTGTTGCAATAAAAACTCCTTTTTGTGATTTTGATTGTGGGCGAGGATGCGGATTTGAAATTAGAGAAAGAGCTGATGATCTAAATGTTAATTTAAAGACAGTTTATCTTGGTGATGAATACATTGAGATGTTAAAACATCCAAAGCATGGAATTGGTGCTGGTTTTAATCCATGTGTTGATTGTCGAACTATGATGTTTGATGCAGCAAAAAAACACATGGAAGAAATCGGTGCAGAATTTATCATATCTGGAGAGGTTTTAGGCCAACGTCCAATGAGTCAACATTTAGATTCATTAAGAATGATTGAAAAAGATTCTAACCTTGTTGGAAAAATTGTCAGACCATTATCAGCAGGATTACTACCAGAAACAGATCCTGAAAAAGAGGGATTGATCAAGAGGGAAGATCTTGGAATGATCAAAGGCAGAACAAGAAGAACCCAATTAGAAATGGCAAAAAAATATGGTATTGAAAATCCACCTAATGCAGGAGGAGGTTGCTTGTTAACAGAACCACAGTTTGGAATTAAGGCTAAAGATTTGTTTGAACATATTAAAACTCCAACAATTAATGATATTGACCTATTAAAAATTGGTAGACATTTTAGACTAGATGAAGAAACAAAATTTGTTGTTGGAAGAGATAAAGACGAAAACGAAATGATCAAAGCATTGGCACTGCCAGGAGATATTTTACTTGAAGTGAAAGATTATGTGGGACCGGTTTCGATATTGCGTGGCAAGAATGCAAAATATCATATTGAATTTGCATCATCTGTAACTCTAAGATATTCAGATGCACCAGAAAACGAACATGGAATTGTTATTGTCAAAAAAGATAATTTACCTGAAGAAATTAGTTCAAAACGTGCAAAAGAAGAATCTTATATTAAATTTAGAATGTAGGCGTGAATTTTTTAAAAAATTAGTTAAAACTAAGGAAGAGTTTTTGAGTGAGTAGATATCATTTTCAACAAGGATGCAAAAACAAGAAAATCCAACATATCTCAAGGCTATAACAATTAGAGACATCAGTGATATTCATTCTATCAAAGAAGATATCAAAAAAGACATGATTTTGATTCTAAGAGTTACACCATTAGCACAAAAGGATGTTGAACAGCTTCGCAAGGTTGTAGAAGAATTGTATTCTATTGCAAAAGCTGCTGATGCAGAGATTGCCAGATTAGGAGAAGAACGAATTATTGTTGCACCGTCAAGCATAAAGATCTGGAAACCAGAATATGATTTAAAATAATTTTATTGCTTCTTGAATTTGTGGATAGTGTGCAGGTATTTTATACATTCGTCTGATGTTCATAGCAAGGTTTTCTGATTTCTTACGTTCACCATGATTAACTAATACACGGCGAAGTTTTGGCCTTAGTCTTTGAACAAATGACATTAATTGGTTATAGTCACTGTGTCCGCTAAATCCATCTAGTTTTTCCACACCACAATTAATTGAGACAACTTCAACTTTTCCTTCTTTTCCTAACATAGTTGCTTGTTTAGAACCATCAAGAACTCTTCTTCCCAGAGTTCCATTAACTTGGTAAGAAACGAATAGTACTTTGTTCTTCTTGTCAGGCGCAATGTTTTTGAAGTATTCTAAAACTGGTCCACCTTCTAACATTCCAGACGTTGCTAATATTATACATGGTGAGTTATCTCTCATTGGTTCTTCTCTTGCATCTCCATGTTCAATGTTTGTAAAATATTCAGAATCAAATGGATTGTCATCGGTTTCTAGGATCTTTTGTTTGAGTTCTCTTGCAAGATATTCAGGGTAGGATTCATGTATTGCTGATGCCTCAGATATCATTCCTTCTGTGAACACAGGTGCTTCGATCATTTCACCTGATTTCATATAATGATCAATTACCATCATAATTTCTTGTGCGCGTCCGACCGCTGGAATAGGTATTAGAACTTTACCTCCATCAGCCAATGTGTTGTTAACAGCATTGATAAAAGCAGATTCTACCTCTTGTCTAGTTGGTTGAATGTCTTCCTTAAGACCGTATGTACTTTCAATCAATAATGTTTCAACCCTTGGGAAATTCCAACTAGCAGCCTCAAACAAAATACTTTTTCCAAATTTGATATCACCTGAATAAACAAAGTTATGAACTCCATTTCCAATATGAAAATGACACAAAGCAGAACCTAGTATATGACCTGCATTTGCAAAAACTAGTTTAATATCAGGCGAAATATCAGTAACCGTTCCATAAGGCAATGTGATTGCTTGTCTCATAATCTGTTTTACGTCTCGTTCAGCATAAATTGGGGTTCGACCTTGAGCAGATGCTACTTTGATTGCGTCTAACTGAATAAGATTCATCATTGGAAGTGTTGGTTCAGTACAATAAATTGGACCTTTATAACCATATTTGCATAAAGACGGTAAAAATCCAGTGTGATCTAAATGTGCATGTCCAATAACTATTGCGTCTAATTCATCGAGTGTGATGTTAAGCGAGTCTAGTCTAGGAAATGCATCCATCGGAGATCGTGCACCTGGATTTATGCCACAGTCAATCAAGATCTTGCTTTCAGGGGTGGATAGCAATAATGAAGATCGTCCTACTTGGCCAAATCCACCAAGAGTATATAGTGAAACTTCTGTTCTTTGAGACAGCCGAGGTCTAAAGATTTCATCACCTACTTGTTTAAGCTGTTTGCTCCTTTCAGAGGAAGACTGTTTTAGAGTTGCATTAATTGTTTGAATGGTACGTGACGGTATGGTTGTTGCTTTTCTAATGCGTAATTTCCAGCCTATCATCTCAGTTACTTCTACATGATTGAATTCTTTTGCATTTCTTTGCAATAGCCAAGGTCTTTTTGCTTCAATTGATACTTCACCAGTGGTAGTATCAAAAAGAGTTGCTTGTAGGTTTGCTTCTTTTGGAACACATTCTGCAATAATTTTTCTAGCTTCGTCTTCAGGTTTTCTTATTGACTCATCAGTTCTGACAACAATTCTTTTTTTGATTATATTCACAAGATTAGATATAGTATCATTATTTTCCATCAGATACCGTGGAGTATTTGTATAAAGAGCAATTCTTGGTCCTTCATATTCTATTTTTGTAACACTTGCCTCCTTTGGTATACTTTGCAGTATGGTTGCCATAATACTTTGGCTACTAGGATCTGGTTCTCTCTGTAATTGTTTTCTTTGCATTAAATCACTAAAGTTCGATGACTGCCTTTTTTTGTTCATCGGTTAAGAGGCGGAATCCATCTTTATCCATTACTGCGATATTGATTCCATCTCCAGTACCAATGTTTCTAACTATTGCAGCTTTAACAGCACGTAAAGCAATTTTTTTGGCTTCCTCAACTGTTAGATCTTTTTTATATTCTTCTTCAAGTAAACCATAAGCTACTGGTGAGCCGCTACCAGTTGTAACATATGATTTTTCCTCAACAGAGCCAAACATGTCAATATTAAATAGTGCAGGTCCGTTTGCATCAAAACCACCAACCAAGATGTCAGCCATAAACGGATAGCCTCTATTCTGATGGAATATTAAAGAGCAGAGTCTTGCAAGTGAGTGAATTGAGATTGGTCCCTGTTTTTCTACTCTATGAAGATTGGAATGATAACGTAAAATATCAACAATGTTCTGTGCATCCGCAACGCCTCCAGCCAAGGTTAAACCTGCATGTAAGTCAATTTTCTGAATTTTCATCGTGTTATTATTTGCAATAAAATAGCCAGCACTGGCTCTCATATCAGCACATAATACGATACCGTCCTTAGCCCTGATACCTACAGTGGTGGTCCCATGCAGAATTTTTTCTTCAACGTTATTTGACAAAATACACCTATTAAGATAAAGTAAATGGTATCTGACCCTTTTAAATAACTTTTTGATCCCTTGAAATCATAAATAATGAGAAAAAATCATGATCGCATGGATTCACATACAATGGAATTACCAAGACAGATTGTTGTAGGTGAAAAAAATATTAGTGAATTTGGAGAATTTCTACATAATCTAACTAAGCCAAAGAAAGTTTCTTTAATTTCAGGAATTCACGTTAAAAAAATCATTAGACAACGAATTGAAAAATCGTTAGGGTTAAGAAAGATCAAATTTGTTTGGCATACGTCAAAAGACAACAAGATAGATACCTTAAATGAAATTCAGAAAGAAGTGAAAAAAGATCACAGTGATTTGATAATTGGTATCGGTGGTGGGCGTTCTGTAGATACAGCAAAGATGGTTGCTTTTAATTTAGATATTCCATTTGTTAGTGTTCCCACAGCAGCATCGCATGATGGAATGGCAAGTCCATTTGTTTCAATAAAAAGTGACAAACCTTATTCGGTTATCGCAACAGCTCCTTTGGGTGTTTTTGTAGATATAGACATAATCAAAAAAGCACCAACCAGGTTGCTTGCAAGTGGGTGTGGGGATCTTGTGGCAAACATAAGTGCAGTAAAAGATTGGAAATTGGGACGTGATAAAACTGGAGAGTATTACGGAAGATATTCAGCAAATTTGGCCATAATGAGTGCAAAGATAGTAATGGAAAAATCAAGTCAATACGCAAAAAAAGGACTGGATGCAAGAGTAATTGTGGAAGCTCTCATTAGTGCTGGGGTTGCATCTTGTATTGCGGGGAGTAGCAGACCATGTTCCGGTGCAGAACATCTTTTTTCTCATGCGCTAGATAAAATTGCTCCTGGAAAAGGACTTCATGGTGAAAAATGTGGGTTGGGTGCGATAATGATTGCAAAACTTCAAGGCCAAGACTGGAAAAAAATTGTAAAGACACTCAAAGATGTAGGAGCGCCAACAACTGCAAAACAGATTGGATTGGATGAGGAACAAATCATAGATGCACTAATGATTGCACAAGACTTGAGGCCTGAGAGATACACAATTCTAAAAGAGATAGAAATGACAGAAAGAAGAGCAAGAAATCTTGCAAAGACTAGTAAAGTGATTTGAGTTAAGCAGTTTTCTGTTCGGGTGCTGCTTCTTTTGGTTCAGGTTTCTTTTCTTGAGTTTTTTTATTAATATGAGTCTCAACAAAGTTTATCTTTTCCAAGGTGGGGACAAATTTGAAAACATCTAGTTGGATAAAATGTTTCATAATTTGTAAACCATCAGCACGTAAAATTTCCTCAGGAATTATGATACTCACTTCTTTATCCTTCAAATCAAACGAAATTTTTGTGTCTTCTACCGGAAGTCTATTTTTAAGAATTGAATCAATTTTTTCACTTGGGGATTCAAGCGATTTTATAACATTTACATCAAAAATAATTGTTTTTCCTGCATATCGGTGGTTGTAATCTACCTGAACTCTACCAGAACCGATAAAACGAATAATTCCTCTTTTATTATCAACTTCAATAGTGTCACCAACCGAAACCTTTTCTGCATCGTCTCCTAGTTTCCTAATAGGTATCATTCTTACTTTGCCAGCATCTCTTTCACCAAAACCTTTGTCAGGAGTTACTTCAATAGTTAGTTTATCACCAACTGAAGTTTTTGCAAGTGCTTCATCCAATCCTTTTAAAACAGGATAAGACACTTCACCAATAGAAACTAGTTTTGGTTGATATTTGACATTTTGTTCATGAATAGAATGTTTTTTTGCATTCTCTTCGATTGTTGTATCAAAGACCTCGTCACTGTCTTTTACTTTTGCGGTATAATCAATTAGAATCAGTGAACCTTTATTGAAAGTCAATGTGATCGGTCTCGAATTTCCTTATATTAAGTTAACATGGTTTTAGAGCGCTTTCAGTTTTTCTTCTGCAGTCTTCAGTCCCGCTTGAGCATCTACATCATATCCCATCATTGCTAAAGTGGATGAAATTGCAGAGATTGTTCTCATTACATGATAAGGGCTAACTTCTCCCATACATCCAACTCTGAATACTTTACCTTTAAGATTACCAAACCCGCCTGCAACTAACACTTTGAATTTATTAGCTAGTGTATTTCGGAAAGTTTTGTCTTCAAGTCCATCCAAATAATTTAATGCAACAATGGAAATTGAACGATCCTCTTCTTTTGCAAATGGAGAAAGACCCATTGCACTTAATCCAGAATATAATGCATCAGAACAAACCTTATGACGTTTAAAGACATTTTGTAATCCTTCTTCCAACATTATCGATAATGCTTCTCTATATGCATAAAGTAGTGGAAGTGCAGGTGTGAAAGGAGTATGTTTTTCCTCATCATAATATTTGAAATATCTTGCTAAATTGAAATACATCGTTGGAGGTGGATTTGCTATCATGTATTTTTTGGCTTTAGCGCTAACAGAAATGGGTGAAATACCTGGCGGGGCAGCAATTGCTTTTTGTGCACCAGTCATACATACATCAATATTCCATTTATCAACAGGAAGTTGGGCACCACCAAGTAACGAAACAGAATCTACAACATAGAATGCATCATTTCTTGATGTCAAATTAGATACTTTATCAAGATAATTCACCATTGTTCCTGTTGAAGTTTCATTGTGAACAACATAGAATGCTTTTACATCTTTATTATTATCAAACGCTTCTTTTACTTGATCAAAAGTTGCATTTTGTCCTGGTGGGGTTTGAAGTTTTATAACATTAGCCCCTTGGTTTTCAATTAATTGGGACAGTCTACCACTAAATTCACCATTAATTGGAATAATGATTTTATCGCCTTTTTTAACTAAATTTACTACACCTGCTTCGACTGCACCCGTTCCAGATGCAGATAAAGCAACAATGTCGTTTTGTGTTTCAAAAACCTGTTGAGTTTTTTTCACAACATCAGTATACAACTCAACAAAATCATCACTTCTATGATTGATTATAGGTGCAAGCATTGCTCTCATTACTCTATTAGGTACATTTGTTGGACCAGGAAGCATTGAAAGATATTCCATACGTAATCTATCTGTAAATACAATATGGGGTTTATTTATAATTAGAGATTTTTTAAGCGCTCTTTAGCATTAGTTTTTATCAAAAAATTTCTTGTACCTTCAGGAACAAGATCTTCCCATTTTTGATCGCTAATTATTAGATCTCTAATATTTGTTCCAGATAATCTATCTCTCTTCAAAAATGGGATAGAAACAACTTGAGTTGTTCTTTTAGAATACAGATGTTTTGTTAACTCGTCATTAGAGAAGAGTACATCAAATTTTGGAACTATGGCATCTATACTCTGGATCCATTTTACATGATTGTCTACATCAGGAATAAAATAAATAGAAATTTTCTCTTTCATTAAATCATCAATTGAGGATAGAATCATTTCTTTTCGCTCTTCAGCAGTAAATGGATTGTTTTTCTCTACGGGTTTGTTAGAACTGCCCAAGCCTACCCATAATTTATCAACTTTTGTTAATGCAAAACGTAATGCCTCAAGATGACCTAAATGAAAAGGTTGGAATCTTCCTATTAACAAACCATCCATATAGAGATATGGAAGAATTCTTTTTAAAAAACTATCATAAAGAGCGATTACCAGAAACAATTGTGGATTTTCTAAAAATTAACGGAGCACATGGTGAAGGGGGAGGACAAATTATCCGATCGGCCATTGCACTTTCATGTATTACTAAACAACCAATCCATATAGAAAATATCAGAAAAAATAGAAAAGTTCCAGGAATAAGGCCACAGCATCTTACTGCAATAGCCATTCTTCAAAAAATATCAAATGCCAAAGTTATAGGAGCAAAGATCGGATCTACCGAATTAAAATTTATTCCAAATAGTATTGAGAGTTTAGAATTAGTTGAAGATGTAGGAACAGCTGGAAGTATTTCGTTAATTTTACAAGTTTTGATTCCTGTTATTGCTATTTCTCAGAAAAAACTCAATTTAACAATTAAAGGCGGTACAGATGTTCTTTGGAACCCTACAATTGATTATACTCAACATGTGCTATGGGAAGCATATTCTAGAATGGGAATAAAGTTTTCACTTGAATTAACTAAACGTGGATATTATCCAAAAGGAGGAGGCGAAGTTTGTTTACAAGTATGCCCTTCACATTTAAAATCAGTGTCGTTTACAAAAAGGACAACTAATAATGTAAGATTGATTTGTACATTTTCAAAAATACCAGAAAAAAAAATTAAGGGGCAGATTGAAGAGATTAAAAAGGAGTTAACTAACAAGAATTTTGTCGTCGAAGTAGAAATAAAAAATCAAGAGGCAGTTGATTCAGGGGCTTCATTGTTGATTTACAGTATCGATGAAAATTCAATTATAGGAGTTGATGCGTTATTTGATAAAAAAACACAAAGATTTAACATAGAATTTGATAAATTTGTGAATTCCTTAGCAATAGACAATAATTTAGCAGATATGTTAGTTGTTCCTGCAAGTTTAGTAAATGAAAAAACAACATTTCAAGTTAGAGAGATTACAAAACATTTGGAGACAAATTTGTTTGTGACATCAAAAATTACAGGTTGTAAATACGGGATTGGGAAGATAAATGAAGGATTTGAGATAATTATTGAAGGAATATCAGACTCCAGCATCAAGCAATGATGCAAAAAATAGTATTGTAACTGACAAAATTACAGTGATTTCTCCAAGAATTATTATTTTTTTTCTTAATCTTTGAATTTCAGGTGCCAACATTTGATTGGACATGATTTTTACTTCAATGTCTTTACGAATCACTCTTACATGAATTACATAAGTTGCAATCAGTGCAATGACAAGCATTATTTTGATTATCAGAAAAGTTCCATAACTTGTTCCAACAAGCAAATCAGGTTTACTAAGCAGTGTGAATGAGCTATACAATCCGGTTCCCATGAGAATAATTAATGACGGAACTGCAATTTTGTTAAATCGCCTTCCAACACGAATCATTATTTGCATTCTTTCTTCAACAGAGTCACTCAATGTTTTTAGAAGCGGGGAGAACACGATTCCAATAAAAAGCGAACCTCCAACCCATATTGCTGCTGAAACAAGATGAATCCAAGTAAGAATAGCTTGTTCTATTGCACTCATAGAGTATTACATTTTAAATCAAATATTATGTATTTGGATCTTGACAACCTTTTTTAGTTGTACAAATCTGTGAACAATAAAGTGGCACTCCAAAGTAAAATGACAGTTTATGCGGCAATTAGCGGAGTCTTTGCATTAATGGGAGTAATTGTTTTCTTTACATCTGACAATGTTGATCTTGATCAAGTTGAAATTATATTAACAAGTGTACAATTGAGAGAGGTAAACTCTGCAAACAATCAAGCAAAATTAGATGTCACATTTTTGATAAAGAATCCAAGTGATACAACATTAACTGTTTCAACAATAGATTATCAGCTTTATGGTAATGGAATATTATTTGGTTCAGGGTTATATTCTACAGCTGATATTGCTATGCCAGGAAGGGCCGCAGTTTATTCGGGTGCAGAAGTTCCTTTGAAAAATATGTTTATTCTAAGTAAATCTGATGAGAATTCAGAAATCTATGAGGATGTAATAAATGATAAAATCACTAGTTTTACTGCTGAAGGGCGAATTATTACACAAACTTCATGGAGTGAATCTGAGAAAGAATTCAAAACAGGGTATTAATTAAAAAGTGGGCCGAGTGAGATTCGAACTCACGATCACTGCCGTGTCGAGGCAGTATCCTAACCAGCTAGACTACCGGCCCATTGAAGTACAAGACATGAGGGGGAATTATTAACGTTTAACAAAAGAATGAATAAAAGAAAAGAGAAATGAAATAGATGACGAGTGATTTTACTGAAGAGGAGAAAAGAGGTTTCTACAAGGCAATCTATTCAAGAAGAGACGTAAGATCGCATTTTACCTCAAAACCAATTGAAGATGACATTTTATCAAAAATTCTTCATGCTGCACATCATGCTCCATCAGTAGGATTTTCTCAACCGTGGAATTTTATCTTAATAAAAAACATTGAAACAAAAAAGAAAATCAAAGAATCTTTTAACAAAGAGAAAAATCGTTCATCGCAACTAATAGAAGATCCGCAAAAATCAAAATATCTTTCATTCAAGTTAGAAGGAATTTTAGAATCGCCAGTAAATATTTGTGTGACTTATGATCCTACAAAATTTGGGCCCTTTGTAATTGGTAGATCAAGTATTCCAGAAGCAGGTCTGTATAGTGTATGTTGTGCAATTCAAAATTTGTGGTTATCAGCAAGAACAGAAGGTGTTGGTCTTGGGTGGGTAAGCATACTGTCAAATGAGATACTAAAAAAGTCTCTAGAATTACCAGAGCATGTCATTCCTGTTGCATATTTGTGTTTAGGGTATGTAGAAGATTTTGCGGAAAAACCAGATCTTGAAAGTGCAGGTTGGTTACCAAGGCTTGATTTGAAAGATGTGATATACTTTGAAAAATGGAATGACAAAGAAAATATGAATTGGAAGAGTATCCAAAATATGATCAAAGAAAATATTGATTACGCTTAAATAATTAAGAATGTTTTTTTTACTGGGTTTGTGGCGCAGAGTCAATTTGACGCGAAACATGGATAGCGCAGTAGCCTCCTAAGTTACAGGTCGAGGGATCGAAGCCCTCCAAACCCGTTTATTATTGTCATTTTGTTACTATATTATGAAATTTAATGACAACTATTGAATGGGGGACCAATATGGTAACAAAATGATTAACACTTGAACTTTGAATTAAATGTAATCAGTTTTATAGAATTCATTAACTCTCATATTTACATCGGTTTAAGAAGTATACTTCATGATTATTTTCTAGAACAAAATCATCATATCAAATGCCTAAACAATAACAGAAACCTGGATGGTTTTGAATTATCTCTTTTACATACACCTATAGAAGTTTATTATTTTCTAGAATGTTTATTTAAATTAAAAAAATTAATAATTTCAATCAATCATTAATTGAATTTACTTAGTTTGAAGACAAATTTTATCTGCAAGTGAATTTGGGAAAACCAAAGAATAACAGATAATTATATCTCTAAAAATTACTGATTTAGACATGTTAAAGATATTCTAAAGTAAAAGATCTATTCATATCTAAATGTAAAAGTCAAATATTAACATAGTACAGCAATAATACTAATGAGTTTGAAAAAAGACCCAACAGAATTATGCTCATGTAAATGTCATTTTGGAGGTGCAGTTAGTTGTCCTAGTTGTAAGAGTAATCACGGAATAAAGTGTGCCCACTGCAAGTGTTGAGACTTATTTTTTAGAATTTTGTTTAGAAGCTATCATTTTTAGATTAGCTAATTCGGTTTTTAATGATTCAATCTGTACTAGAGTTTGTAGATTAGATATTTCTTGATTCAATCTTTCAATTTCACTGTCTTTTATCTTTACAGATTCTTTTAGACTGCCT
>JAOUNZ010000083.1 GCA_029880665.1 Candidatus Nitrosopumilus sp. | reverse complement strand
CCATCAATATCATGAATTAAAGATCGCAATTTATCAACTCTCATAACTTTGGGTTTATTTTCACCCATTGCAAAAATTATTGCGTCTAAGATGTTACTTTTCCCAGAACCGTTTGGACCTGATATTGAGACAAGACCAGGTTCAAACTGCACAGTGGTGTTTTTAAATCCAAAGGATTTGAAACCATAGATCTCAACTTTTTTAACATGAACCAATAGTATGTACTTCTCATTACGTTGGATAATCAATTGTTAACAAGTTTAGTTGACATAATTGCATAATTTTTCTTGTTATGTTATGATATTTTTCGTAGTGGTAATTACTTGAATGAATGTTCATAAAGAAATTGACGCTCACCTATAATTACCAATTGGTGATGATACACACATGGTAAAATTAGGATTGATTCAGACTACATCATGCGATACAAATGAGGAGGGAATTTTTCGAGTTTCAAAGATTCTTAGAAGATTAGGAAGAAGTAATACAGAAATCGTATGCCTACCAGAACAATGGTTAAAAAATAATGAGATCAAAGATTTTAATTTAGAATTTTCAGAATTTAAAAAAATTGCTAGAGAGTATTCAATGACGATCATACCAGGAGCATTTTATGAAACTAAAGAGAAAGAGGTATCGATTATTTCTCCAGTCATAGGCCCTGAGGGTGAGTTCATAGGCAAACAAGAGAAGATTCATCCATTTGGATATGAAAAAGATAACGTGAAACCTGGAAATGAGGCTAAAATCTTCAACACAGCATGCAGGTTTGGGATCATAGTTTGCTATGACATGGTATTTCCTAATGTTGCAAATACCCTGGCAAAGAAAGGAGCCCAAGTCCTATTTTCACCAAGCAGAATCGTAAAAAACGGAATCGGACCATGGCAGATTTATGTTCAGGCCAGAGCACTTGAAAACAGAATACCAATTCTGGCAGCAAATGTGGAAAATGCACGGTTTGGAGGAAACAGCATTGTGGTAGATTTAACTGAAAAGCACAACATAGTTATAACAAAGATCATCAGGTTGAACGGAGAGCAAGGAGTTACAAGAGAATTCATACTTGAAAAATATGAACAGGGTAGAAAGAATAGATTTTCAGACTCGAATAATTTTCAATGACTATTCGCCAGCAACAAACTTTTCACATGCAATCTTTGCATCAATATCAGATGTTTGTTCAATTGGATGCTTCATCAGATAGGCACTTGCAGATTTGATAGGTCCTCCTAGGCCTCGGTCAAGAGCAATTTTTGCTAATCTAATTGCATCAACCACGATTCCAGCAGAATTTGCCTTGTCATCGACCTCTAAACGAACCTCCATGTTATATGGAATATTAGCCCATTGGCGACCTTCAATTCTCATAAACATAAGTTTGGTATTGCCTAGAAAGGGGATAAAATCAGACGGACCCACATAAATTTGATCATCATCAAGTCTCTCCTTAAGTTGACTTTGAACGCTTTCAGTTTTTGAAATTTTCTTTGATACAAGTCTATCTTGCTCTTTCATATTAAGAAAATCGGTATTACCACCAACATTGATTTGGTATGTTTTTTCAATTTTTGTCCCCCTATCACTACATAGTTTAGCCAGAGTTCTATGAACAATAGTTGCACCAACTTGTCCCTTAATATCATCACCAATACATGGGATGTTCTTTTCTTCAAATTTTTTTGCCCATTTTTCATCAGATGCGATAAAGGATGGAATGCAATTTACAAAGGCAATATTAGTATCAAGGCAAATTTGAGCCCAGAATTCAGTGACTTTGTCAGAGCCTACAGGTAAATAAGATACAATGATTTCTGCTCCAGTATCTTTGAGTACTTGTTTTACATCTTCAGCTATTTGTTCAGGGGTTTTTGTACTGGTAATTGGTTTAATTCTATTTTCAACCCATAGTCCAACTCCATCTAATATTGGACTTTCATAGACTTTGGCAGATGTTTGCGGTAACTCATCTTTAGGGATCCAGTTAACCATATTAGGAAATTCATAAATTGCCTCATGGAGCAATTTTCCGACTTTATTTTCACCTACATCAAATCCACATACAAAGTCAATGTCATGTATTCCATATCCAGCTAATTTATCATGAATGATTCCAGTGACTTCTTGGGAGGGGTTTTTTCTATAATATTCAATTCCTTGAATTAACCCTGAAAAACAATTTCCTATACCCACTAAGGCAACTTTAATTCTACCTGTCAATCAAAAAACGGTATCATTAGGCGGGTTTAAAGTTTTCTTAACAATTAAAAAAATTGTTTCAAGGCAGAATTTTATACTTGACATCGATAAATAAAATCATGGTCGAACAAGGACGTCCAGTTAAAGACATCGAGATTGATTCGGATACATCTATCGAAAAAATTTTTCATGAATTATCTCAATCAGGAGGATTTGAGTCAGTAAATCTATCAGACGGTTTAGAAATTCTATCAGAGATGATTATGGACAAACAATGTTTAAGATTTTTTTCATTTGTAGGAGCTGTTGTGTCAACAGGATTAAGAGGAATAATAAAAAGTATGATTAAAGACAAATGGTTTGACGTAATCATTACAACGTGTGGGGCATTAGATCATGACATTGCACGACATTTTGCACATTACAAAGAAGGTTCGTTTACAATGGACGATATGAAGTTAGCAGATCAAAACATCCATAGATTAGGCAACGTACTTGTTCCAATGGATAGTTACGGACCACTTATCGAAGAGAAGATGCAGCAATTTTTAGAGGAAGAATATCAAAAAGGAGTAAAAGAAATGACTACTGCAGAAATAGCAAAAATGATTGGTAAGCATTTAGGTGAAGATTCATTTCTTTATTGGGCACACAAAAACAATATCAGTGTAGTTGTACCAGGAATTATGGATGGTGCCGTAGGCAGTCAAATATGGTTATTCACACAAAAACACAGTGATTTTAAACTCAACATGACCGGTGACGCTAATTTGTTATCTGGATTAATTTTCAAAGCTGAGAAATCAGGAGCATTTATGATTGGTGGTGGAATTTCAAAACATCATACTTTATGGTGGAATCAATACAGAGAAGGATTAGATTACGCATTTTATATTACAACAGCACAGGAGTTTGACGGAAGTCTCAGCGGAGCACTGGTAAGAGAAGCAATTTCGTGGGGGAAAGTAACACAGAAAGCAAAACAGACAACACTTCATGCAGAAGTAACAACAATTTTACCATTTATCTACGCAGCACTTGTTTCAAAATTATAAAAATAGAACATTATCATATAAAAGATATTATTTGATCAATATTAAAAATAACCATTGTTTCCAAAAATTAAAGTTAGAGAATTAACGAAAGTAGATTTAGATGGAGGGTATCTTATAGATGGTTTTCCATCTATGGGGTTTAGTAGTGCAATAGCATCTGAATCAATGATACACACTTCACAATTTGAATTAGCAGGAGTCATTGATTCAGAAAGTTTCCCTCCAATAAGCATAGTAAAAAATGGAAAGCCAAATTTTCCAACACGTGTTTTTGTAAATAAGGATTTGAAAGTGGCTGTGTTTTTATCATATCTTACAATTGATCAGCCATTACAAAGAATCACTGCTAAAACAATGTTAAGATGGGCGAAAAAACACAAAATTGGATTAATTGTTAGCAGCATCGCGATAAAATCATTAAGTGATGAAGGAGAAATAATAGGGATAGGAAGTACCAGTGCAGCAAGAACAAAAATTAAAGAAGCAGGTTTGAGAGTGTTAGAGAACGGCACTGTTCCAGGAATTCCAGGAATGTTGTTAAATGAAGGGAGTATTTCAAATCAAGATGTAGTCGTAGTTATTTTTCACTCTGAAGGAACTGATCCAGATTTTAAATCGAGCGCAGATCTTTGTATGGCAATGTCCAAATTAATTCCAGGTGCATCATGTGATATTTTGGCACTACAAAAAGAAGCAGAGAAAGCAGAGAGATTGATAAAAGAAGCACAGATAGAATCTAAGCATCTCAAAGATACAATGTATCAATGAAAAATCAATTATCTTTATTTTGTTATTAATTAAATACATACAAAGAATGGTTGAGATTATTGAGTTTGCAGTCATGGTCATTATTATTTTAGCATCAGGAGTTATGATGTCAGGACTCTTTTTGTGGCAAATATTTCATCAATAGTGCATGGAGGGGTAAAAACAGGAATCAAAATGACAGTAGGACATACTATTGTGGAATTTCCGTTGGCAATTTTACTTGGAATCAGAGTGTTTTCATTAGTATTCCCAGAGTTCAGGACAACAACATCCATTTTGAGTGCAATTGTGCTTTTTATTTTTGGAGCATTGCAATTAAAAACAATGTTTGGAAAAGAGAAAGTTTCAAAATCAAAACTAATCAAAAACCATTAATCCTAGGAATTTTGTAAGTCTATTTAAAACCCGTTTTTCACAATATGGTGGTTAACAATAGAGTTCAAATTAATTTCAGATGCAATGTTGATTTGGGCATTTACAGGCATAATTGTATTTGGGTTAACACATATGGATGGATTTTGCATGGTTAGGAACAGTGGCATTTCTGACATCAAAAAGTTTTAGGATTTTATCAAATAGAAGTTACAAATTAATGATGTCTGGATTAGGTGCAACGTTGATTTATTTCGGAATATCTTTTTTGACAGACATTGCAGTTTAACCACAATCCAAAATTTCAATTTTAGGTTCACATGTTTCATTAAATGAGTTTATTTTTTCTAGAGCTGATTCACATAAATCAGGATTGAGAGATTTTTCATATTTAAAAACATCATTAATTATCAGCATGTGTTGAGGAGAACATGAATAATTAAAACTTATCAACAACCCAACAGTTAAAATTCCAAATGCAATTACAGGTATACTCATTAAACTAATTTTTTGAAATATCAATTTCCATTGTTGAGACATTGCGTTGTTTTCCATCTTGTGAAGTCAAAGAGTCGGATGAAATTCTTACGTCACTAACAAAATATCCTACAGATTTCATTCGTTTAACTATCATTTGTGAAACATCAACAGCTTGTGTAATTCTTTTTCCACGGGCTTTGATTGTGACTGTAGGTCTTGTAGAAAGTTGAGTCAGAGTTGCTGAAACATAAGTCATTATGGGTTTAGTACCAACAAAAATCACATCACGTTCTTCTGTAGAATGTGGCGAATCCGAAAAATAATTTTTATCACGGGATTTTGAAGAATCATCAGCAGTTTCGGATGCAGTTGGTTCTGGTGTTGGTTCTGGTGTTGGTTCTGGTGTTGGTTCTGGTGTTGGTTCTGGTGTTGGTTCTGGTGTTGGTTCTGGTGTTGGTTCTGGTGTTGGTTCTGGTGTTGGTT
>JAOUNZ010000082.1 GCA_029880665.1 Candidatus Nitrosopumilus sp. | reverse complement strand
ACAAAGACTATTTTCTTTCAGAGGATTATATTGACAAGTTTTCTGAAGAAACACTGCTTCTCAGTAGGACTCCTATTAGGACTGGAATTCCAGTAATAGACATAGATCGTCATAAAATTGGGAAAGTGAAACGATTGCATCGAAATCCCGATACTAATGAACTAGAATCCATTGAAGTAAGTGACGGTATATTGCACTCAAAGATCTTGTCCAAATCAGAGATTTGGTGGATTGGGGAAAAAGTCATTTTAGGAATGACACGGGACGCATTCAAGAATCTTGAATAGTTTTCACTCTTCTTTTTTGTTTAGTCTGTTTTTTCGGTACAAACTTCACAAACAGGGATCCCGTCCTGAACAATCACATTCACGTTAGATGCGTGACACTTTTGGCATAATCCTTTCATGGTGTTGCTCTTCTCTAGTCTGTCTTTAAATTTTTTTATGAGGATTAATTGAACTAAGCAATTTATAATTGACAATTGCGATCAGAACATGTACTCTATTGAAACAAAGTCTCTGACAAAATCATTTGGCAACATAATTGCAGTAAATGATGTTTCTTTCTCAGTTGAAGAAGGTGAGATTTTTGGGTTCTTGGGACCAAACGGTGCAGGTAAAAGTACAACAATGATGATTCTTACTACTCTGCTAAAACCAACATCCGGCCAAGCTCTGATATCTGGATTTGATGTCATGAAAAATGCAAAACAAGTTCGTGAAAATATCGGATATGTTCAACAAGAATCAACTGTAGATGAATATTTGACCGGAAGAGAAAATCTTTTACTACAAGCAAAACTCAACCATATACCGAAAAAAGAAATTAACAAAAGAATTGACGACGTTTTGGAATTAATTGAATTGGCTGACAAACAAGATCATGCAGTTGTCACTTATTCTGGTGGAATGAGAAAGAGGCTGGATATTGCAGGAGGTCTTTTGCATCGACCTAGAGTGTTGTTCTTAGATGAACCTACAGTTGGACTTGACATTCAAACTCGAAGAAAGATTTGGGAGTATATCAAAAAAATCCACACTGAATTTGAAATGACGATTTTTCTTAGCACTCACTATATGGAAGAAGCAGACAATCTTTGTGATAGGGTTGGAATCATTGATGGTGGAAAAATACAGATTATTGATTCTCCGGAAAACATGAAAAATGCGATGGGAAATGAGGTGATCTCAATTGTCGTAGATGAGGGTGAACACACTTCTTTCTTATCTGAGATTGAAAAAATTGGATTTGTTAAAAAAATAAGCAAAGACGGCTCAAAGCTGATTCTTTTTGCGTCTAACGGAACCGAGGTAATTCCACAAATCTTTCAAATCTCGTCAAAACTTGATATCAAAATAATCTCTATCTCTCTAACTCAACCCACTCTTGATGACGTGTTCATTTCTTATACTGGGTATGAAATTCGAGATGACGATTCTGGATTTAATAGAAAACGTGAACACGCAAAGATGAAGAGGTTACGTGCATGAGCACTTTGATGTATGACACATATACAATTTTCTGGAGAGAACTGAAGAGATACAAAAAATCACGAAGCGGTGTTTTGATCAGATTGATCCAACCTGCAATATGGATAATTGTGATTGGCAATACTTTTTCAGGAACTCAGCCGCTAATTCAGTCAGTCGGGTTTGAAGGTGAATACATCGAGTTTATGACACCCGGTGTCATAATACTTACTGCAATTTTTACAAGTATTTTTGGTGGCGTCAATACATTGTGGGATAGAAGATACGGCTTCATGAATAAAGCACTGACGTCTCCAATCTCTCGTTCTTCAATTGCACTTGGAAAAATGTCTGCAATATCCTTGATTGCAGCTATGCAGGCTAGTCTGATTTTAGGAATTGCTTTGGCAATTGGTGTCTCTTTTCCAAATCCAATAATGATTGTTCCTATCATGACAATTGTTATCTTGTTCTCGCTGGGATTCTCTGGGATTTCTGTAATGGTTGCAGCAACTGCCAAATCTCAGGAAACATTTTGGGGCGTAATCAATTTTCTTGGAATGCCTCTGTTTATGCTGAGTCCTGCATTGTTCCCATTGGAATTACTTCCTGAGTGGCTTGCAGTTATTGCAAAACTAAACCCTGTAACATACACTGTCTTGCTGGTTCGAGAAATGATGACCGGTGTTTCTGAGGGCGGAATACCTGTACTTCTCAGCCTTGGAATCTTGGTTGGATTTGTGCTTGTAATGGTTGCATTAGCAAGCTATGTCTTTACACGCGAAGTAAACAAGCCTTTTTGAGAAAAAATTGACAATAGTACAGTTGTTCACTGACGGTGTTTGTGAAATTTTTACATTGGCATATGTTGCCCAGTCTTTACTGTGTTGGTATTTTCAGTAATCTTACTATCTGACGCATTAACCCAACACATGCATTGTGTGGCTGCTTTTCTCTATGAATGTGGTCCGTTTGGAATTGCAAATACTGTATTGAGGTAAAATGAGACTTCGTTTTATGTTGAACACAAAATTGTTGAAACCTCTCAAGTTGCTGTATCCTGAATATATGTAATTGATAACGGCTCTGAAAATGATCTACAGTGTGATCTGGATCATGTTTTAATCATTAATTATAAATGACTTACTGCAATTGCATGTTAAAAACAATCTAGGAAATCTTCTCTCTATATAGATATATGTTGACAATTTACAACTATGTTTCATCATTAGAAAACCATGACACATCTTATAGGTGAAATCTTTCTATTGAAATTTAATGACTTTGAATAACATACACAGCATTGCAGTTTTTAGTATTGTTGCATTGTCTGTCGCATCTTCATTTGGATTATCAAATGTATATGCTGAAGAAAGTAATGGGTACAAAATGATCGGTGACGTGACGCCAATTCTGACATTTACATTCAGGAACGGAGTTGAAACATATGAATTCCCTGTGTTTGAAATGGGTGAAAACTTTGCAGATAACTCGGGCGTATCATTTTATGTGGAAGGATCTGTCTCACATTCTCCACTGTTGCATGAAGCACTAGATCAAGCATACCAGTATAGGTTCTCTAATAACGCATTTGATTATACGATGAAATATTTTGATGTAGATGCAGATTTTGTAAAGGAGAATGAATCTATAATCGCTCTAAAATATCATGATTGTAGGATTTCTGATTATCAAGTTGAAACATTGGATTCTAATGACTATGAAAGTTATTTTGCAGAAATTGGGTTTGCGATTGTAGATAAAATTGACTTTGTTTGTGGGGGGATTAAATCTGATAAACATGATGCCTCCATTCCCTTTTCAACGCCATCTTTCACTGATTTTGGTGGATCCGGTTTCAAATTTGCTAATGATGTGAGAACATCAGTAACATTTCTGTTTGAAAATGGAGTGGAAAAAATTGAGTTTCCTGTTTTTAACCTGATCTCAGGTTATGAAGAATCGTCTGATAATGTAGTTCCAGAATTCCAGGTAGAAGGAATTCTGAATTACTACCCACTACTATATGACGCAATTGACAAGTCAAGACAAGTATCTGGACTAACAACCGCATCCAATATTGACTTTGACGCATTAGTGGAATTCACTAACGGAGAATCTGTAGTTAGGGGATTTGACTTCAAGGATTGTAGGATATCTGATGCCGAAATCACAACTAAAACCGATAAGGAAGAAGGGTTTACTGGAAAGAGTGGATTTGTGATTGTTCATCAACTGACATTTACTTGTTCAGGAATTAAAGGTGTGAATACGCATTATGGTGAACTTATGGGTGTCTCTTCTTGGAAAACTACTCATATGACAAATGAATATGTAGAGCCAATTCAGAATACTGACAAGGGTCTGAGTGCTTTCGCAACTTTTACTTTTGCTGATGCTACTGAAACAATTGAGTTTTCTCTGTTTAAACAAAGTAAGGTGCTTACAGCTACTGAAAAAAATAAAGGTGACAACGGTAACAAAAAAGTGGCTGCTGATGCCTTTACAAGAAAAGCCACCTATCCTACGTTGGAATTACGAGGAATAGTTGGTGATTACCCGATACTTTACAACTATTTGGATGATGATCGTAAGGTTCAAGGTGTTGGAGGAACTCAAAATAAAGAACTAGTTGACATTGATGTTGATTTAATATCCGATACAGGGATCATTCGCGGCTTTAATTTTAATCACTGCAGGGTGATTGGCTATTCTGTTTCCACAAATGCAAACAGTGAGGAAAGCTATGTCAAAAACAAGTTTGCAGTTGAAAACATCTTTGAGTTTGAATGCCAAGGATATCATCCAAATAATCCTGCATACGACGCAATGTTTCGTGTAGACAAAGCAAATACTGAAAGTACATCAGATCTAAGGAACACTGATCAATGGAGCGCAGGCTTCACAGTTAAAAAATAATCTCTCTTTTTCTTTTTCTTAAAAATAATACGTATTAAGATCAATCGATAATTTTTTGTTCTAACTTATTTCTATATAGTACAATAGACTTTATGTTCAGTAGTCTTATCTCTGAACCGGCTGTTGTTCATTCATGGGCCAATGGTTATCCTGGATTAAGTCTAATGAGAAAGAACTTTTAACAATTCTTGATAATTTGGCAAAGAAAGCAGTTGAAACTTCTGAAGCATTGGTAGTCTTGTTCTCCGATCTGAGTAATTTTGAACAAACAAAAAAAATTCACAAGCTTGAAACCGAGGCCGACATGTTGACACGCGACATCTTTTTTGAGCTAAACAAAACATTCATCACCCCTTTGGATCGTGAAGACATGCAAAGGATCGCATCTAAAATTGATGACGTGATTGACTTCATGGATGGAATATCTGCCCGTGTATATAGTTACAAAATCTCTACACCTCCACCATATAGCCAAGATATGGCAAAAGAACTTGTCAAAGCTACTAAAGAAGTGGAATATATGGTCTCAAAACTCCAACATATGAAAAATTCTAAAGATATGATTGAACATTGCAGAAATACAAGTAAAATCGAACACACTGTGGATGATCTGTATAGGGAAGCTATCAAAGAACTGTTTGAAACGAACGACGCAATTAAAATCATAAAACTAAAAGATATCTATGAAACAATGGAAACTGCATCTGACAGGTGTGTAGATGTTGCAGATGTGATTGAAGATATTGTTCTAAAATACACTTGAGCTGATTAAATGATAGAGATAGCAATAGGAGCAATTATTGTTGCATTAATCTTTGATTTTGTTAATGGTTTCAATGATTCGGCAAATTCGGTTGCTACTGTGATTGGAACTCGTGTTTTAAAACCAATACATGCAGTTGCTTTGTCCGCGGCTGCAAATTTCGCAGGCCCATTTATTTTTGGTGTGGCAGTTGCAACAACAATTTCTAAAGGAATTTTGAATCCTGATGATGTTACAGTTTACATGGTTGTTGGTGCTTTGGCTGGTGCAATTGGATGGAGTAGTATATGTACATACTTTGGCCTGCCTATCTCTAACAGTCATTCA
>JAOUNZ010000081.1 GCA_029880665.1 Candidatus Nitrosopumilus sp. | reverse complement strand
AATCCTATCCCTCTTGTCATGGCGTCAAATGGTAAAAATCCATTACCTGCGCCGCCTCCGCCAGCCATCACATCGGCACCATAAATCACTAAAAGAATAATCGAAATCCCAGACAATACATGCGGCAATGATACCATGATTTGATTTATTTTTCCTCAACTAATAAAGGTATTATCTCAGCGTTCTGGAAAAACCTAATTTATGAAATAGGCTTTACGTTAACTTTTTCTTTGAGTGTCTCGATCTTTGCAAGTAATTGCCTCACAGTTTCATTGTTGCTGGCAACCAAATTAAAGTGCCCTAATTTTCGCAGCGGTTTTGAAACCTCTTTTCCATACATTTTCAGATAGACATTTGGCTCTGCAAGATCAATCGGACGGTACTTTCCTTCAAATGACTTGGAACCCAGTATGTTGTACATGATTGTTGGATGTAACAGTCTTGTGCTTCCCAGTTCCAGTCCCAAAATTGCTTTTAGATGCTGTTCGAATTGGGACGTTTCACTTGATTGTAGCGTATGGTGTCCTGAGTTGTGGACTCTTGGGGCAATTTCGTTGATGATGATTTCGTCGTTTTTTGTCACAAACATCTCTATTCCAAACACTCCTGCACCTTTTAGAACCGTCATCGTCTTGTTTGCAATCTGCTCTGCATTTTTTGAAATCTCTTCTGTCACCCTTGCAGGAGCTATCGTTAGCCGTAGAATGTTGTCTTCATGGATGTTCTCAACAAGAGGATATGTCTTGATTTGGCCTTTTGTGTTGCGTGAAGCTATCACTGATACCTCCATCTTAAACTCGACAAATTTTTCTAACAACAGATTCTGTCCTTTAAAATAATCAAACGCGTCTTGGATGTCCTCCTCGGAATTTATCTTGAAGTTTCCCCTTCCGTCATATGCATCTCTCCTTGCTTTCAATAATGCAGGATATCCAAACTCTTTCAGGCCTGCTTGGATGTCATCGATATTTTTAACCTCGATGAATTTTGCGACTGGTATGTCGTTTTCTTTTAAGAATGATTTTTGCAACAACTTGTCTTGGATTATTTTTAGCGTCTCCGGAGACGGGTTTATCTCCGCATTCTTCTCAACAGATTTTAAAACATCGCTATCTCCTGACTCGATCTCATATGTTATGATGTCTGACTTTTCCGACAGTTCTATGATGGCATCCTTGTCCTTAAAATCCGCCCTGATCTGTTCTGCACCTGCTTGTGATGCCGGACAGTTCTCCGCAGGATCCAGCACGATTATTTTTGAAATGTGTTCAGGCATCTTCCTTGCAGCCTCCGTTATCATCATCCCTAACTGACCGCCTCCTATAATTCCAAGAACCTTTGCCATTACAAAAAGCCGAACCTTGGATTAAAAAAATCTAATGCTGGTCTCAAGATATTTTTTCTAATAGTATTATTAATTACTCTCTAGTTTTTTCTATTGTCATGGCGTATTCTAAAAAGCCCTTGGTAGGGATAATCATGGGATCAAGCTCTGACAGCAGAATAATGCAAGGGGCATCAGAAATTCTAGACGCATTCAGCGTCAGACATGAGGATCAGATAGTGTCTGCACATAGAACCCCTGCAAGACTGTCAGAATATGCCAAGCATGCTGAAAAAATGGGGTTTAAAATAATTATTGCAGGTGCTGGCGGAGCCGCACACTTGCCTGGGATGATTGCATCCCATACCGTTATCCCGGTCATCGGGGTTCCAATCTTGGTCTACAATGACAAACAACTTGAAAAAACAGACACCTCAAAATTCTCGGCATTTGGCGGACTGGATTCTTTACTGTCTATTACTGAAATGCCCTCAGGTTCGCCCGTAGTTGCAGTTGGAGTTAACAAAGCTGCAAATGCCGGAATCTATGCTATGAAAATACTTGCAAACGAATTTCCAGAACTAAAAAAGAAACTTGTACAGCATAAGCTAAGTCAGCATGATTCTGTCATGAAAGAATCTGAGCAACTAAAAAAAGAAGGACTGACAAAATTTGCCAAAAGGAAATTCAATTGACTCAGGTCAATAACGAGAATTGGATGTTCTTTTTTCTCAATGCCTCAATCAGTGACAGTGCTTGTTCCTTGCCCTGAGTTTCAAGACTCAGTGTCACTCCTGCGGAGCCTGCATTGATGTTAGAGCTAAGCCTGTCGTGAACAACCTCCACGATGTTTGCATTTGCAAAAGTTATCTCATCTACAATCTCTTTGAACGCTCCCGGTCTATCTGGCAATATGATAGAGAGCTTCAGTAGCCTGCCCATCGCAGCCAGGCCCTTGTCGACTATCTGGCCTAATAGATACATATCCACATTACCTCCTGCAAGAATAGCTATTACTTTTTTCCCCGGGGATGGCTTTTTTGAAATTAAATATGCCAAACTGACGGCACCTGCAGGTTCAACTACAAACTTCATCCGTTCCATTAACAGAAACATTGCTTTTGTAATCTCAATGTCATCAACTAAGACAATATCGTCTATCAGTTCCTTGATTATTGCAAACGTAATCTGTCCTGGAATTTTTACAGAAATGCCATCTGCTATCGTTCTTCCTCCACCACTGGTAGTTATGGAACCTTTCTTAACTGACTCATACATTGAAGGGAATGATCTTGATTGTACACCGATTACTCTGATTTTTGGGTTTTTTTCTTTTATTGCAATCAAAGTGCCTGCAGCCAAGCCTCCGCCGCCAATTGGGACATACACTTCATCCACATCTGGCAAATCTTCCAAGATTTCAAGACCTATGACTCCTTGTGCTGCTATGATCTGAGGATCATCAAATGCATGTATCATGGTGGCTCCTGTCTCTTTAGCTATTTCTCTTGCCTTTGCCGATGACTCGTCATAATTTACCCCCTCTAGTATCACGTCTGCCCCATACCCTCTGGTTGCGGCAACTTTTGCAGGGGATGCATTTTTTGGCATCACGATGGTACATGAAATTTTTTCCAATGATGATGCAAACGCTACTCCCTGTGCATGGTTTCCTGCAGATGCGGCAACTACTCCGTACTTTTTTTCATCGTCTGATAATGATTTAATTTTGTAATATGCGCCTCGAATTTTAAATGAGCCTGTTTTTTGCCTGAACTCTGCTTTCAGGTATACGTCTGATCCTGAAAGGTCGCTAAATACTGGTGAGTGAATCAGAGGGGTTTTTTTTATCTCATCACCACGTAACAGGTTTGCCTTTACCACTTCGTCATATGTTGGGTTCATTGGAAATGTTGCTAGTTAATCGGTGTATTTCAGTTCTTCTATACAAAAATTACATTTTTGGTCAATTTTTATGCTCATCATACTAACACAAATCATGGCAAGTATTGTCCTGACGCAAATGCCTATAACCAATGCGTTCTCTGATTGACAAATTCTTTGTCCTTATTGTTTGAATATTGATTCTAGTTCATCCAGCCTTTTTACAATTCGGCCTTTTACAGAATCCGATATTTTTCTAGGATCAAACAATCCCTCGCGGTTATTATTTTTGATAAACTCCAAATCCAATGTAAATAGACATCCTTCCTCACCTGTAACAAGCCTCGTGTCATCAATTAAAACAGGTGATGTCTGATATGTTTCAATCAATAACGAGTCAAGCTCTTGAAACAATTTTTTCTTTCTTTCAGACAGTTCTTTAAAATTAACGCTAGCTCCTTTTTGTATCTCTTGAAAAATCTTTTCCCTAAACTCATCATTTTCATAAAAGACCTCAAACAGTTTCTGATGATCAAAGTCCTGGTAACCGCTCTCTTTCAGTCTGTTTAAAATAAACTGATCACTGTTATCTGACAATCGTTCCTCTTCATTTTTTGCCAAATCTATGATTTCAGATAATTCTTTTTGGCAATCTATCACTCTTTGATCTGGTTTGTAATATAGCAACACATGGAATTGCAGTGAGACGTGCCCTGATATCAAATAGTTCCCCTCCATTATCTCAAATTTGGTAAATACCCTTCTTAGATCTTCATGATTTGTAATGGATACATCTTGCAATGACCATTTTTCAAGTGACTGGCTGATTTTCTGAAAATAGTCCATCACTTGTTTTGGTTCAAATGTCTTTTGTTCAGTAATAGTTGAATCTCCCAACATGACTTTGGTATCGATCATTTTTGTCAAATCTGTCATTTTTGATAGATACAGTTTTTGAATGACCTCGTTTTTCTGATTCAATGTCTGAATAAAGTCATTGGGAGATCTTGCACCTAATCGCACAAGAGATAACAAATAGTCACTCTCCTTAAACCTTCATTAACTTCTAAATAGATAAAACCATCATTCCAGGCATGACTAAAATTTACTGTGAATATTGTACCGAGTTTATAGTAGAATATTATCATGAAGGTTATAAGGGAAAACGAGGCAAATGTACTAAATGCGGAATAGATTTTCCATTAGAATAAGACTGAGATCAAATGACTGAAAACAAAGATGAGATTAACGACTCCAAAAAATCAAACCCCAGCAGCATGGTCGACATGCTTCTTAGTAAAAACAGTGAAGAGACACTTGATTCGGATACCATGATTCTGGAAACTCAGAAACGAGTTTGGGGAGCTCTGAAAAAAGGCTATGAATACTCAGGTTCCATTAATGAATCTGAACAATTTCTACGAAAAAATGTCTTTTCAAAATTAGATATGGTTGTGCTCTATGTGGATTTGGTTGGCTCTACTACAATGACATTGGAAATGCCTGAAGAAAAAATTGCGATTATCATAAGTTCATTTTCTCAAGAGATGGCAGCAGTGATAAGACAACATCATGGATATGTGTTAAAGTTTGTAGGCGATGCCGTAATAGGATATTTTGTAGCGGAGGAGAACGGATTACTTGCAGCAGATAACGCTGTCAATTGTGCAAAATCCATGATTTCAGTCATTCAAAAAGGAATCAACCCAATTTTGAATCAATACGATTACCCGGATCTAATGGTGAAAATTGGAGTGGATTTTGGACAAAACATAGTGGTGCGTTATGGCGCAGATGTGAGGAACTCCCATGTGGATTTAATGGGACCTGCAATGAACATTGCAGCTAAAATCCAACACATGGCAAAGCCTAACCAGATCCTAATCGGAAATGACGTATATCAAAGAATCCATCCTGCTACCCAAAAAGAATTCTCACAAATTGTTTGGAAGAATAACGAGTGGAAATACAGATCAAGGTTGACAGGTGAAATTTACAATATTTATGAATTCAAGGGATAGTTTAGTCAATTAGACGGTAAATTTGTCTGGACATTCAACATGTTCATAATGGTGCTCAGTGAATTTCTCCTGAACTACATATATTACAATTTTATGCAAGTCTTTTTCCCGTATTTCTTTTTTACAGTTAAGACATGATTTTTTTAGTTCTTCCATATGTATTAGCGATCAAATTTAGGAATCTATAAGGATCTGCGATCAACTCAATTTGAGCAAAAATGATTCAGAATTAACTAACCAGTATATCAAA
>JAOUNZ010000080.1 GCA_029880665.1 Candidatus Nitrosopumilus sp. | reverse complement strand
TTGATTGTGATAAAATATGTCTGCAAATCCATCAAGACTCATTATTCCCTCTTGAATTCTTGCTCCACCAGAGTCCATTATTCCAATTATCGGACATCCGGTTTTTACCGCATGATCCATCAATTTGGTAATTTTTTTAGCTCCCATCTGACTAAGCGTTCCTCCAAGTACAGTGAAATCATATGCAAAGACAAAGACTTGGCGACCATGAACATTTCCATACCCACCTACTACCCCGTCTGTAAAGAATTTCTTTTTCTGCATATCATACTCGTGATAATGATGTGTCGTTAATGGATCAATTTCGGTAAAAGTTCCCTCATCAAGTAAAAGATCGATCCGCTCACGAGCAGTTAATTTACCCTTATCATGTTGAGCCTTAATTCGATCTTGACCGCCTCCTTGTAATGCAGCATTATTCTTTTTATTGTATCCTTCAATCTTTTCAGAATGCATTAATAATCTAATGCAAGAGGGTTTCATATATTAATTTAGTTTGTTTCAGTAGCATAAAATTTTTACAAAAATTCAAGTATAATTGATTATTTTTCCAAATTCATGAGTTAAGAAGGTGAAATTTTTTGTTTGTAGATTTCTGGTAATTACTAAAAGCGTCTTTTTCTTCACTGCATTTCTTGCAAATACAGAATTTAGATACATTTTGAATATCACAGTTTTCAAGAAATTCGCATTGAGGGCATCCCGCAGGTGCACCACACACAATACATGGCAATTGATCAATTTGTGCGCATTTTTCATGTTTTACGCCTAATCCTTTTGCCCATAATCCAATTTCATCGACCTCAATTTTTTCATTACATACAATACATGTTCCTGGAAATTTCATAGGAATTTTTCTCCAGCTCATTGAATTAGTTCAATCTCCTTTTTAACAACATCACCAAATGTCTCTTCTAATTCTAGTTCCAAAGTTTTATTTTTAATACAAAATAAAACGAAAGGAAGACAAATCGTTACAAAAGTACTCGATGACAAGTGTAATTTTTTTGCCATAATGGATGATAATGATTTGATTTTGGTGCCATCCCAACGAATTCTATTAAGCAAAGGCCATGAGATATTATATTGCGAATATCTAATTCTATCATCGTTGTGATATAATTTTATTAAAATATTATTCAGGTATCGCAAGAGTCTCCAATTCTGGGTTTTCATAATTTTTCCAAAAAGCATATCAGCATCAGATATTATTTCTAAATGTTTCGCAAGTGTGTAATTATCGATGTTGCTTGTAATGATACTAGAATAAAATGCGTTAATTTTTTCTCTTGGATCAATTTGCATAGAATATAAAATGATTTTAGCTTCTTCAATTGAATTCGCTTTAAAGAAAGTGTTTATTCCATCTTCAATGTTGATATTTTCAAAAGTTGTTTCTATTTGAGGGTTAAATCCAGTTACAAATGATTGTGCAAGATTAATCATTGAACGAATGTCGCCCTTGGATTTATCAATTACTTTGATTAAAGATCCTGGACTTAATTTTGCACTTTCTTTTTTCAAAATATTTTCAAGATAAATCCTCAATAGACGAGGAGAAATTTTTTTGAAGTAAATTGTTTTTACTACTTTTTTAATACTCTTCATTTTATCAGATGTGTCACTGTTTGCAGCAAGAATAATTGGGACTGTGGGTTCTTTGAGAATATCAACAAGAGCAGAAGTGCCGCCAAAATCACTGCGTCCGTGAATCCCGTCTACCTCATCTACAAAGATCATTGGAGATCCCATGACACTGACATTGGCCAATACAGGCGTAAGAATCTCATTAATTCTTGATTTACTTCTGGCGTCACTTGCATTAAGACCAATCATGTCATATCCGAATTGTTTAGCTACAATATACGCAATTGTGGTTTTTCCAATACCAGGAGGACCAATCAAAAGAAGAGGTTTCGTGCCTTTTTTCCATTTTGCAAACCATTCCATTACAGCTGTACGGGATTCCTCATTACCTATCATATCAGAAATAATCTGAGGTCGATATTTTTCAGACCACATCAATGTTATCACTTGGGGAGTTTAGATTCAAACTCTGACCATTTGTTGGCCTTTAGTAGTTTATTGTACCAATACTGATTATAATGTTCCACAGTCAAAAATAAAAATTCTAAAAATTCTTTGTGGGAAAATCCTTCAGGCAGCAACTCAAGTGCGAGTCGGGCATCTTGAAGATAAAGATTGCTTTTTTCTAAAGTAAGCTCAAATCCTTTTTTGACATCATTTGCTAATAATGAATAGTAAAGTGGCCATGAAGGGATTTTTACAAATCCGTTTTTAATCGAGTCTTCAATTTCATTTCCACATCCAACACCTTCTGCAGCTCTTGCCATTCCCAAGTAGAAAATTTCACCTAATGGTCTTTCTGCTAAAGCCATGTTTCTACCAGCAGTTCCCATAACAGAACGGTATTTTTTGTAAGACAATGTTATTTCTTCTTCAGTCATATCTGTGGGTTTTGATTTTAATTTTTCATCCAAGTATTGTCCAATTCTTGCATCTTTGAATCCTTCTTCAAATTTTTTTAGAACTTGATCGCCTCCTTTAGAAATTTTATCTCTGGCTAATTTCAAAATATATGGATTCATTAGTTTGTAATCATCTAGAAAATCTAAATCTTCATCTTTATCTACAATTCTATCCATGGGTTCACTTAAATCAATTGCAAGTATATGGCCTTCAACTACATCTTGTTTTAATTGAGGGTCATGTCTTCCAGAATAATCAGATGCTCCATCAAACAATCCGTTAAAAACAGGAAAAGTCATTTTTACAAAATTTGAATTTAGAATTCGATTTACTCGATCTTTTAATACATCATAACTTTCTAATTTTGATTTTATAGGCTCAATTTCAGAAGAATTGAGAATGATTTCTGTAGAACCTACTTCATTGCCAAATGCTTGTTGTGTGGAACTAGGATCAGAATCAGACTTTATTTCATGAAACAAACCTTGTACAAATCTTTCTGTAAAGTTTGGGAATTCAGCTTCCGTTTCTTCTTTATACTTGGTAAATAATTTGTAGCCTTTTGATTTGAATAAAGCCTGTTTCATTATTTGTTTTCCAGGTTTTGTGCTCATCAGAGATTCTTTGCTTATGACAGATTGATCTTTACCACTCACAATTGTTAAGCTTCCTTATTGTTATTTATGCTTTCGAAGAATGTTTCCTTCACTTAAATTACGAATGAATGAATTCTAAACATGGAAGTGATAGAAATTCTTCGTGAAGCTTCAAAAAAAATTTATGAAAATGTAAAAGAACTTGCAGGTACTGAACATGCTGCAGGTAATTTTGGCATAGGTGCAGGAGGAGACATTTCAAGAAACATAGACATTGTTGCTGAAAAAACTGTTTTAGATTACCTAAAGGAAATCAATTTTGAGTGCATTGTTTTAGGTGAAGAGTGCGGACGAGTTGAATTATCAAATAATTCCAAAGGCTATATTATAATGGATGCAATTGACGGTTCTGCTAATGCAGTTAGAGGAGTACCATTTTTCTGTAGTTCGTTAGCATTTGCAACTGGAAGTAAACTCAGTTTTATTACAGATGGCGTAATTACAGATTTGTCAAATGGAGAAATGTATTGGGCTTCAAAAAATAAAGGATCATTTTTTAATGGAGGGCAAATCAAAGTGTATGATAAAGAACCAATATACAAAATAATTGGAATCAATACATCGGGTGCATCATCAGAGTTGATGAAGCGATTATCTCCAGTTTATGAAGAACATGAACACACCAGGCATTTCGGAGCAAATGCTCTGGAAATGGCGCTTTTTGCTAGAGGGGTGATGGATATTTTTATTGATTTAAGAGGAAAAATTCGAATTCAAGACATTGCAGCAGGATATATAATTATCAAAGAAGCAGGAGGTTTTCTATTCGATGCAGATTTGAATCCATTAGATGCAGACCTAAGTTATGAAACAAGAATTTCCTTTATTGCTGCTTCAAACCAGAAAATTCTTGATGAAATAGCATTACTAATCGGTCAGCAACTCAACAACACTAATTGAATCATTATGATAAATTTTACAGTTAATTTGGCATTTTAGAACAATTATCTAATTTTTGAATCAAACCATAACAGAAATATATTTATCCAAAGTCACAAAAAAACTTCTTGTATGGTAACTGAAATGAAAGCAAGGGTCATTTACAGTGAGTTACTAAAAGAAGATCTTGTAATTATCAGATTAGTTCCTGAAAAAGGAATGCCGCAATATAAGACAGGTCAGTTTCTGACAATAGGTCTTCCAATACCATCAGAAAAAAAGATTGTCAGAAGAGCATATTCAATTGCATCACATGCAGAGAATAGAGATTATTTTGAATTTGTAATTAGATGGGTAAGAAAACCACTTCCAGGTAGAGTTACAACTGAATTATTTTATCTAAGTGTCGGTGATGAAGTATATCTTGGTGAGCCAACTGGAGCTGCATTGCAAATTAGTGACAGATTACCCAATGGTCAAAAAGACAACAGACGAGTAATTTGTGTAGGCGGGGGGACAGGATTGGCGCCATTTATTGCATTTGCAAAACATTTCCACGATACTAATGATAAACGCGAAGTGATTGTACTTCATGGTGCAAGCTATGTGGATGAATTAAGCTACAAACGTCTTTTAACAGATTTAGAATCAGAGAGTGAGAAAAGGGGAAGAGACCAATGGAATTTCAGATACAGAGCTGCAATTAGCAGACCAAAAGAATATTTCAATAGATCATGGAATGGTCATGTGGGTAGAGTAGAGTCATTTTTTGCACCTGATAAAAAAACTGGGTTATCACCAGTAGAAGAAATGGTGGGAGAGGAACTAACTCCGGAGAATTCAATCATCTACATTTGTGGATATCAAGGAACAATTGACGGAGTAATTGAATATTTAGGTCCGAAAGGATTTGTCACAGAGCATGAGAAAAAGCCAGATGGAAGTTTTGGCATCAAATACGAGTCATACGGTTAGAGAATTTTACAATAATTAAACTTGCATTTTCAGTGATTCCAAAATAGTGTTACCATTAGATGATTCATACATGTGGATTTTTATATTGATTATTTTTCTACAAAGTATGGCAAAACTCAAGTGTAATGATTATGGGTTTGAATGTGATTTTGTATCCGAGGGGGAAATAGAAAGTGTCATTGATGAGTTTAGAACCCACACTGATGAAGAACATGGAATAGATTATTCTAAGGAAGCCATCATGCAATTTCTCTTAAGAAAACAAGGATTATAAGAAAACTAGGCATCTAGTCTTTTCATTCTAGCAGATAAAACCGGTAGTTCTTTTTCTATGATTTTCTCTACTGCAGGAGCAATGCCAACTCTAGCCTTGACACTTTCGTCATAAATTTCTGCAATTTGATCTCTGAATAGTAATTTTATTCCTGGAAGTGCAGTAACTCCTTCATCCACGGTCCTAGGATCAGATAAATCCAAAATCAAC
>JAOUNZ010000079.1 GCA_029880665.1 Candidatus Nitrosopumilus sp. | reverse complement strand
AGCTAAAAAGTTTGGTTCAGATTTTACGGTCATTGAGTGCATGTACAAAATTCAACCTAAACTTTATTTTTTTGAGACTAAATCAGATAAAAAAATAGCTCAAGATCAGATTTCTAAGCTAAAGATGGAATTGGAAAAGTGGACAAAAATTGCTCAAAATGAAGGGGTTCACATTAAAACAAAATTTGCCCTAACTGATTCTATTGCACATTGGGTAATTGACTATGTAAAAGATAACAAAATAGATTTGTTAATCGTAGACTACCCCAAACTGTCAATGGTAGAAATGACACTTTATGATGACATCATAAACTCTATTCATCATGAATCTCATTGTCATTTATTAACCACAAAACAATAGCAAACACTAGCATGACATGAAAGAATCTAAGATAATATTCTCAGATTATGAGAATGGCAGTTATGCATCATAAGTGAAATAATAAAGGTTGATTTGACAAAATGTTCCCAAAACCTAATCAATCGTGTTTATGATTTACTTGTATAGATCAACAAAAAGTAAAAAGGAATAATGATGTTTTATCAATCTATATTGATTTTGGTAGACTTTGGTTGCGGTGTAGGTTTTTCCTTTGGAATTTCAACTGTCAGTATTCCATTGTTTAGTTTAGCCTTGACATCTGCGGGTTTTACTCTCTCGGGAAGAGACATCCTTCGATGAATAGATATCTCACTATGTTCTTTTCGGAGATATTTTTTCTTCTTTTCCTCTTCGGATTCCTTGTGTTCTGCTGAGATGTCGACATAGTCATCACCCACATTGAGGTTAATTTCTTCTTTTTTTATCCGTGGCATGTCTGCAGTTACTACAAACTTGTCTCCTTCATCTACCAAATCACATGCTGTTGTGCTTTCAAACAGATGAAAAGGTTTTACTGCAAATGCATGTTCGAAGTCTCACTTAAAGTTGTCAAAAACTTTGTCTAGTTCGCCAAATCCCGAACGCCAAAATGGCACAACCTCCGTTTTTTCCTTGTCATTATTTTCATTGCCCATGGGGGCAATATGCCAAAAGAGAATTAGTACTTTATGTAGATTATCAGTCGTGGTTTTTATTTTCCTGTTGTCTAGTTTTGAAAAAACAAAAAACTCGATTTAATATTAGATTTTAATTGAAATATACTTGTCATATAAAATATGTCTTAACACGAAATTTTTACCATCTAAATTCCCATTATCAAACACAACAAAATCGTACACGTTTTTATTTTAAAAGTAAAATAATACAATTTCAAAAATAACCCTTCTTTGAAAAAATCAAAAAGGACTGAGTCTATGATACATCAAGACTCAATACTTGTGATCAATCCAATTCATCCAAATATTTTTCTTCGTTTTCTGAGGGAGTGATAACAATTCGCTCAAAACTAATACCCTTGCATTGCGGGCATTCAGTAATGATTGTAACTCCTGCTTTTTTAGAGAATACATTCCCACAAGACTTGCAAATTCTTAATTCATCCAGTGTTACCATAAGAAGAAAAGAGCATCCTGCTTATTTTACATATTGTAAAAATTCAACCTTGATTTGAGTAAAAATTGAATTTTTCTACCTCAAATACGAATTGTCCAGTTTCTATGTGTGTCTAGTTTTAACCACCTTGATTATATCCCTAACACAATGCGATCCCAGTGCAATTTGAACCAGAAAGTTTTGCAATCATCAAACAAAGCAAGATCATATGGGTTTCAATGAATCAAAGAATATTTTTGACAGAGACAAAACAGGACAATGTCAATAAAGCGTTTTAGATAAATACACAATACAGTAATAATCAAACCACATCATAACAGTATGGAAACCAGAGTAGTTTTCCACATAGATTTTGATTATTTTTATGCTCAATGTGAAGAGATTAGATCTCCAGAACTAAAAACCAAACCTGTTTGTGTATGTGTATTTTCAGATAGAGGAGAAGACAGTGGAGCCATTGCAACAGCAAATTATACTGCAAGAAAATACGGAGTAAAATCAGGAATTCCAATTTCATTTGCAAAAAAAAGATTAGAAGAGCGAAAAGATGCAGTATTCTTACCTGTAGATTTTGACTATTACTCTGAAATGTCTGAGAATGCAATGGAGATAATGAAAAGCAAGTCGGATGTTTTTGAATACGTAGGAAGGGATGAGGCATATTTAGATGTAACAGAAAGAGCAGAAGGTAATTTTGATAAAGCCGGCCATCTCGCTCAACAAATAAAAAATATGATCAGAGACAGATTAAAACTCAGTTGCTCCATAGGGATCTCACCAAATAAACTAGTTTCAAAAATTGCTTCTGATTTTCATAAACCTGATGGCCTTACTGTGGTACCGCCAGATAAAATAGATAATTTTTTGGAACCTCAAAAAATAAGAGTCATTCCAGGAATTGGGAAAAAGACAGAAGAGAGATTTGCAGGGATGAACTTGCAGACAATTAAAGACTTGAAAAAAGTAGACATATTTACTTTGAATAAAGAATTTGGTAGAAAAAGTGGAACTTTCATCTATAATTCAGCAAGAGGAATAGACAACGAACCAGTTAGAAAAAGAGAGGCCAGTATGCAGTACAGCAAAATCACGACATTAAAAAAAGATTCAAAAGATTATCAGTTCTTATCAGAAAACATTACAGAGTTATGTAAAGAGGTGCACGAAGTATTAATTGAAAACAATCGAATGTTCAGATCAATAGGAGTACACTTTGTACAATCAGATTTGTCAAATAGATCAAAATCAAGAATGTTGCGAAATCCAACGATAAGCCTAGAAGAATTACAGAAAAATACAGATCAGTTACTAAAAGAGGCATTGGAAAATCAGACAATCACCATCAGAAGGTTAGGAGTCAAAGTTTCAGAATTGTCAGAAATTCAAGGTCAAAGAGACATTACAAGTTATTTTTAAGTTTGATTTTTTTCAAGCCGACTAAGACGCTTAGACTCTATGATCATCACAATAAAGATGAATGCAAATAACCAAGGCAAGAACATTATCTCTCCTGCAATTTTATGATATTCTTCCCATGCTACTGGATCAGTAGTTACTTTTAGTGCATACCAAGATAAGGAAAAAATTCTAATCAAGTTCACAGTAATTGTTCCAATAATACCTAAAACGAAATAGATGATTTTTCTATTTCTAGAAATATTCAGTTTTAACATAAATGCCCCAATCACCAAGGAGAAAATGATTATGCTGTGAACTCCAGCTGATGGCCAAAAAACTTGGAGTGCCATAGAGCCGTGGTCACCACGCAAAAACATAACATTGTCCCTCCCTACCGCAGTTCCAAGATCTAGTGCTGTGATTAGCCATACATTAGTTTGAATAAAATATGGAACAATGTATTGTAAAGGACCAAGCGTATCATATGGAAAAAAGGCATCAAGTGAAAGAATAATTCCAGTTCCAACTAGAAATATAGGGCCAGCAGGTGCAATTCTAATCCAACGTTTGCCAAAGAAAATACTCAAGGCAACAACTACAAAAATAGCCATCACAATGAAATCCCACATCCATGTCCATGAATAGATTAATTGCACATCAAACAATTTTGCAGATTCGATGATGTGAACTCTGAGACCAAATTCTAGTGAAACAAGGTAAATAATAGTAAGAGCAGTTAATGGGATTACAGAGAGTAATCGTTTTTTAGAAATGATTGTTTTTAGCCCAACAAGCTCTGCAATAATGAAAACAAGTGCAAAGAAATAGCCTCCTCTTCCTTCATTCCAACTCCAAGCAACTGAATCAGGAAATGCGATTATTGAGAAAACAATTGGACTTGAAATAATGAAAATCCCAAAGATCAGATTCCAGTTTTGCATTAAGTTGATCCCAGAAAAGGCAAATAAAAATCCCGACCTTTTAGGAATTTTAAAAATTAATTAGATCAGGACAGATATTTCAGTGATATTGTCTTTTACATATTCAATTTAGTCTTTCTGTTATAGTATGATTAGAATATAAATAAACGCCAGTTATCTTAAGATAAATGTATGATGTATTTCAAAGTTGTAATTTTGTGTATGTGGAAAATTCAACACTCATGAATTAATTTTACATTCAATTTTAAGAGATTTTACAGTGGTGAAATAGGTCACAGTAAGAACAACGATTGCAATTAATCTGATGGGGGCCTCATAATTAGTGAGAAATGCAGTAGTTGTTGCCCCAATTGAGCCAAATGTTGAGACTACTGCGAATCCAACAGGCCCGCAACTACAGGCACCTGCAATACTTCCAACTACAGAACCAAGAATACTACCACTCATTTTTTGTTTTGAACTTTTAAGAATACTTATTCTAAAAAGATTCATTGGAATTACCAAGGCAGAAAGTGCTGAAAGTATCACAATCAGAAGCAACCCAAATTCAGTTCCTGGAGGCAAGTGACTCACAACATAAGGTTCTAAGAATACATATTCAGACAAAATAAGTAAAACAATTAGCATGAATGCAAAGATTGCAAATGAAATAACCAAATATGTTAAATTTGAAAATACAAGTCTGATTGTTTGTATCATTTAGATCGAGATTGAAGAGCCCAGGGTAGAAATAGCATCATAAGTTCTGCTCATGTCAAGATTAACAGTTTCAGGAGTTGAAGAGGATGTAAATATTGCAACCACAATTACACCTAAAATCAAGAATTTATTATTCATAATTGAAAACACAATGGATAGTTAAAAAAACTTATTCCAAATTACGAGAAGATTTTCGTTTGAACAAATCAAAAAATTTTGCAATTACAGTATCTACAGGACACACTTCACAAGCAACGGTTGAAGAATGGCCTACAAGATGTTTTTCAAATTTTTCTCGAGATTTAAAAACAAGATCACATTTTTCACAGTAAACTTTGGTAACTCGATCACCATCTTTTTTCATATTGGATTCTTACAGATGATGCTTATAAAGATCCTGATGAAAATCATCACATGAGAAAAATATTTGACAAGTGTATTGCAGGATTTTCTATAGCAGTGTTATGAGTTCTAGTGTATTGCAGTACAATGTATGATGTAAAACCAAATCAGCATGCGAATAAAATTTATGACATATTTGGAAAAGAGATTGAACGAGTAAGAACTAATTTTAAGATAAAAGCAACCCAGAGTCACATTTCAGAATACAAAAATAGATTTCAGCATCATTCTTTTTCAACAGAAGAAGTTCAAAACAAGACTAAAGATAATGAATTTTCATGTGTGCGCCAAGTTCAACTTCATATTGAGTTACAAAGCCACAATGAGGGCATGAAAGCATTTCATAATGGTTTTGGTTATCGCGCTCTATGATTCTTCCAGAGATGGATGATATCTTTACCATATTATTACTGGCAATCACTGCAAAATTTCTTCCTTCACCTATAGAATCCAAAAATTCTTTAATTGCAGAGATGACTAGACTAGCATCAAGAATTTCATCATCATTCAGGGTTGACAAAGTGAATTGATTATTTTTTAAAGTTGGTAT
>JAOUNZ010000078.1 GCA_029880665.1 Candidatus Nitrosopumilus sp. | reverse complement strand
GTATTTTCAAACGTTGTTCCAGAATTTGGCACAATTGCAATGATGGTACTGGCTGCTGCAATCATAAGCATCGTGGCAGTAACTGCAAAATCTAGAATTACATCCGGTACTGCTAAATTAGATGCTGCTAGTAAATTGCCAATGAGCAATACCGTTTACAAACTTTCTATGATTGGAATCATCGCAATCATTATTTTTGGAGTTTCTATGGCAGTCATTGGCTATAATTCTGACATTTACCCACTTGATAGAATCAGAGGACATTTTGATGGAATTGTGTCTTCTTCTGATCCTCTTGTAATTCGTAATCACCTGTTAGACATTCAGGCAGATCTTGATATTGTGATGGAGCATTTGCCTGAAACCGCTGATGCCACTGGTAAGATTGTATCTAAAAACCCTGTCTGGATATTTGCTACAGAATCTACCAATTTCCTTAGAATTCAAAATGATGTTGATTCCATGCTTGCTGGCATTGATGACATAGCATCTATTCCAAAAACAAACTCTGCATATCATACCGGAATGCTAGACATCAATGAACGTGCAATGTTGCTAAAAACCAACATCATGGATGCAACTCCGTACATGTATGTCAGTCCTGCAAACATGATGTTCAGTACTATCTGGATTGTATCTATACTTGGAATCTTTGCCGTACTAAAACGAAAGAAAGAACAACTCAAAGAAACAGATGAAATTGGAGTTTAAGCAATATTCAAGTCTCGTCTAATTTCATCTACTGCTCTGATTCCATAAATATCTCTTACTTGTTGAATTCTTACAGACTCCTTCAGCATGTCTCTTCCTATGGAGTTTGTCAGAATTGAATATACGTCACTAAATCTAATCTCCCACTTGTCTGCACAATCTAGAATTTTACTTATTGCCCACTGTCTTACTTCGTGAGGAAGTGGAATTTTCTCTCCTGACTCAATTGAAATTCTATCAAATAAATTAATAATTTCTGCTGTCTGTGCTGCCATGTTTTCAATATCTTTTACTTCACCGTACTTTGATTCGCCATTCATTCTGATATTGGATTGATATTCGGAAAGTTTTAGCAATGCCATCATTTCTTTAGATGAATCGCTTGATGCCTTGTTTGTAACATTCTTGACTATTTGCATCTCTTCAAATAATTTCTCAGATTTCTTATGAAATTCTACGGTTGATTCATCTTGTCTCTTTAGGGTATCTGAAACTGAAGAAATTTTTTGCTCAATACTATTTGTTTTATCAAATACGTTTTGCTTAAAATCTGAGAAATCTGCTTGAACTGATTTGAGACTTTCCCCAACAAACGCAGTTGCATCTGCCCTCTTTACAAGCACTCCGATCTCTGTCTCAATTTTGTCTATTTTTCCTCCCAATTCTTTTATTGATTCTAGGTTCAAATTATCCAATGAATTTGCCTTTATTGCAATTCTTTCAAATTCCTGCTTGAGCCCATCAATTACAGATCCCAATGAATCTATTTTTGAAGCCTTGGAAGATATGGCGTCAATTGTGACTTTGATTGCATCTAACTCCGCATTCAGATTTGATGTAGATGATGCGCCCTCTGCAATTCTTTCAAATTCCTGCTTGAGACTTTCTATGATCTGAGATCCCGTGTCTAATTTTTCAGTTTTTCTTGAAATTCCTTCTATACTGGTTTTCAAATTATCAATCTCATTTCCAATTTCCAAAAATGAATCTGTTTTTCCAGAAACTTTTCTCAGATCCTCTTTTACTTCGTCAATTCTCTGAGCAATTTTGATGATCATCTGAGAATTGTTTTTAATTGAATTAATACTATCTTCTACTTGTTGAGATAATTCCTGTGATTTGGATTTTTTCTGTAATTCTGAAATTTTGTTTATCTCTTCTTGTAATTTTACCGTCTGATCATTTATTTTTGTAACTAAATTAGATTGTGCTCTAACTTGATTTAATCCTGCAAATAATTTTTGAGTGTCCTCTTCTATGATGTTAATCTGTTTTGACTGTTTTTGAATATGTTCTAATGTATTTGTTAGTGTATCTATCATTCCTTTCATTGATACCAATACTTTTTGGTTTTCACCAAAAATTTTTGACATTGTTTTGATCTCTTTTTGCAATGCCTTGTTTGTATCTGAAACTGATGCTATTTTTTTAAGTAATCCTGATGGATTTGGTTCTTTTTTTACTGCTTTCTTTGTTGTTTTTTTATCTGGCGCCCTAGTCATACAATCTGAATTAAAAATTTGAAGATAAAAAAGTTGGGTCTAAAATAAAAAATGTAAGGAGTTACTTGTTTACAACTTCTGGTTCATGCAGTAACTCATGAAATGTCTTTTCAGCCAACCCGTTTGCTGTTTCAATAAACCCTCTTGGGCAATATTCACATTGAATCATATAGTACGGTATAGTACCGTACTATTAATAACAAGGTGATTACATTGTAACCGATTATGCAGTCAGATACCCCAGGTCATATCTCTTCATTGTACTCAGTTGACCTAATCATCACTCTGCATATAGATTATGATAACTAAGAATAAAGAGGTTAAACATTCCGGACATTGAGTCTGTTCAAATTCGATTAATCTTAATTTTTGAATTTTAAGATCCGTTTTTAAACAAACTTGATAACTAAAATCATGGAACATGTTTCACTTCGATTAGATTCAAGTGGAATTCATAGCTCCCTTAACAATACTGTACATAGTTTGATTGAACAAATTACTCCAGAATTACCTCATACAAGTTTTGTTACTGATTTGGCATTCATTATGATAATTGGCGCTGTGATAACTCTTGCATTTTTTAAAATAAAACAACCGTTAATCATAGGTTATCTTTTTGCAGGAATGTTACTTGGACCTCTTTCTCCGATTTGGTCTTGGATTTTACCTGATGGTGGCCCTTCTGAAATTTTAGAAGGCGTGGGAATTTTGTCTGATATTTCTGCGTTAAATCTTTTTGCTGAAATTGGTGTGATTTTACTTCTTTTTGTAATTGGGATAGAATTTCCATATGCAAAAATAAAGAGTATTGGACGTGAGGCAGTAGGTATAGGATCTGTGGGATTGTTTTCAACAATGGGTGTTGTATATTATGCTGCCAGTACAATTGGATTGGAATTCATGGATGCATTATTTATTGCTGCAGCATTGTCTGTGTCAAGTACTGCAATAATTGTCAAACTTTTGGAAGAGATGGGGCGGATCAACAAAGAATCATCCATTCTTGTTCTTGGTATTCTGATTGTAGAGGACATAATTGCGGTTATTCTGATATCCTCATTACAATCTATTGCTTTAGTAGGAACAGTATCTCTGGAATCTGTCATTGTCATAGTTTTAGTTGCAACAGGCCTTATTGTTGGAACATTTACTATTGGAACACGAGTAATCCCACCTTTGATTGATAGAGTTGCAGCAGCTGAACATCGTGAAATTCTGTTGCTTGGCGTTCTTGGTCTTTGTTTTGGTTATGCGTTATTTGCAAATATTGTTGGGCTATCAGTTGCAATTGGAGCCTTTCTAGCTGGAGTACTAGTAGCTGAGTCAAAATCAGCTGAAGTTGCAAAACTGCTTTCTAGCCCTATCAAGGACATGTTTGTGGCGATCTTCTTTATCTCTGTAGGGGCATTGATGGATGTCTCTGAACTGGAAAATTACATTCCTCTTGCTATTGCTTTGATTGCAATTTCAGTAGGAATGAAATTTGGAGGAAACATGCTTGGAAATATAATTTTCAGGCAAAGACGTGGCAAAGCACTTCGATCCGGCTTTACATTGGCTGCTCCACGTGGTGAATTCTCAATTGTGATTGTAAAAGTTGGCATTGATATAGGTGCTGTAAGTGCTTTCCTATTCCCACTAATTGGCATCATTTCTATAATTACCGCATTCATTTCACCTCTTTTGATAAAATCCGGTGATAAAATAATCGCTAAACTGGAAAATGAAAATGTCTGATGATCTAAAGAAATTATTAGATAGAGTACATAGTGGTATTACCACTTTTGATTTTGAGGGGAAGCAAATTCCCTGTATTCAAATTGAAGAGAAAAAATATGATGACATCATATCCAAAGTTGCAGGACAGCCTTTATCGATTAACACTGATCTGAATATTCTGCATGATGGATTGGGGAATGTGTTTGTTGAAGTTTTTTTGACATTTTCAAAAGGAAATATTGCTGAAAAATTTCTTGTCAATGCAAAAACAGATCTTTTGTTTTTTGAATCTCTGGCAGAAACATCCATGCTTGCGCTCTCTTCTCCAAAATCTTATTATGGAAAGGACAATGTATTCATGATTCAATTACCTCGCCCAGAAAAAGCTAAAAATGCATTAGACATCATCCAAAAAGCATTAGTGCCTAAAAATTAATGATAACTGGTGCAGTTACCGGGATTTGAACCCGGGTCACGTACTTGGCAAGCACGAGTACTAACCAGACTGTACTATAACTGCAACATTTCTAAAGGTTGAATTTGGATATTAAACTGTTCTTAAGCGAACTGTTATTGGATTAAAAGAAATTAGCAAATCCTTGCTTACAATATTACCGTCCAGTCCAAATCTCTTCTTTGTTGATGATGCTATCTAATCATAAAATTTGCTTATTTACAAGATCCTGTTGGAATTCAATTGAATCCTTGGTCATTCTTGAGGTAATACATGACCAATAGTAGCCATTCTGGAATGAATCGATTAAAAATCATCATAACAATGGTTGAAAAAATTGCAATGATGCCTAGTAACTAAGACGATATGTAAGGACTATAGGAGGAGACACCATTGCACCGTTACTGAAATGTTATGACATTAAAACAGATACAATATTCTATGCCGGTAAACCATGATCTTAGACTATGGTTTCTTCTGAACGCTGGGTTCTGGATTATTTTTCAGGATCTAACGGGTTTGTTATCTTGATCTTTTCTGTTATGTCCTTGATCTTGCTTGAGATTTGCTCGGTTTTTTCCACAACATCCTTTCCGTCCACTTTTGATATTGCGTCTTTGGTAGTATCTACGGATGACTCTATCTCTGGCTTTAGCACGTCAAGAGTATTGGTATAAAACATGATCCCTCCTGCTACAATTACGCCGATAATGATTCCGATGATTATTCCCTTTGCCATCAAATTATGATGGTTTTTTGGTGAAATTAAGTTTTGGTACTGGCAGAGAGACTGATGGCGTTTACATTCCAGCCTTTTAGAAATGAAAACATTGACGATTCTCATAATTTCAGTTATGTAAACGCAAAATTGATTATTATGTCTGGTTTGATTTATTTGGGATTAGTTATCATGGCACAAAAGAAAAAGGAATTGAAAAAACGAGAGAATCTTCAGTGTCATTGGCATTGTCCTTGTGCAGATTGCAGAACTGATGAAAATCTGGTTAGGAAATGAAATAAATATTTCTAAAAAGGCTGTTAGTCGTGGCAAAAACTATAAGTTGCTCGGATGCAGGAAAAGACTGCGGCTGGTCTGCATCTGCAGATTCTGAAGA
>JAOUNZ010000077.1 GCA_029880665.1 Candidatus Nitrosopumilus sp. | reverse complement strand
CAAATTCGATAAGTGGTACAATTTTGACTTCATTAAAGCTTGCAACTCCTCCTTCCATTGCTAATTTCTGAATAAGATGAGGATCCTCTGCATCAACTATCCACAAAAATGTGTGTTCTAATGCTGAATGAAATCTGCCAACAATCTTGTTGATTCTGTGTTCTGAACAGACTGCTTTCATGTCTCTTTTTCCAATCTTTATCATCATCTCTCTATTTTTAGAATTATTAATTGGACAAGCGTCAATCTCATGTCTACCGTATATTCCGTACAATACCATACTATGTTTCACCTCCTTTTGTTTCAATTATGGTAAGAATGAGAACAACAATCGCAAGGCCGGCTTTTGATGCACAATTTCCCAAAACCTGAATCATCATTTTTTTGTTGTTTGTTCTTGTTCTCATGTTACTTACCTAATGTTAGTTAGTAACAATACTGTATTTATAGTAGAAAGGGAAACGATTGCAATCTTGTTACCATATAGTAAGTTGCCATTTATTAGTAACTATACTAAGGTAAGTTTTAATATGTTCTGACATCACTCAATAGTATGAGAAGCCTAACATTAGAACACATGATTAAGAACTGTCCTGTGGATAACACGTTCAAGATAATTGGAAAGAAATTCACGTTTCACATAATCAGGAATATGGCAATGAGAAACCAAACCCGGTTCAACGAGTTTTTAGGAACAATTGAGAACATCAACCCAAAGACTCTCTCTCAAAGGCTAAAGGAACTGGAAGAGACGGGTTTGATCACAAGAACAGTCTATGATGAGGTTCCAATCAGAATAGAATACACACTTACTGACAAAGGCAAGGATCTACAGGGAATAATCGACCAGATGGCAACATTTTCAATGAAACACTATCCAAAAACAGTGTTCAAGGATGGAAAGAGAAGAAACTACCAACAGGTCTTCAAAAAACCTGTGACTGTACTTCATTGAAATTTACTTTGGAAATTATTGTCATGTATACAAAGAAGATTTTTGTGTTATTCAGATAAATGCTCGGTGTGAATTATGATTAAAATAAAAAGAATTTATGAAGATTATTCAGAATCCGACGGATATCGAATACTGATAGACCGATTATGGCCTAGAGGAATCTCAAAAGAAAGTGCCAAGATTGATCTGTGGATAAAAGAAATTGCCCCCAGTAATGATTTACGAAAATGGTATTCTCATAATTCAGAAAAAAATAAACAATTTCAGAAAAAATACATAAATGAACTTGAGGATAACCCTGATTCAGTAAACGAGATCAAAAAGAAAATTAATACTCAAAAAACTATCACTCTTCTTTACGCATCTAAAGCCTCTAAACCAATCCATGCTATTGTTTTACAGCAAGCGCTAAGAGATTAATCGTAAACTCACATCTTATGTTATGACCATTCTTGAAGAAACTCTACTGCATTATGATTCAGGGGATATTTTTTACTACAGATTTAATTGCCATTTCTCATAATCTGTGTGCTCTAGGTAGCCAAGATCCCGGTTGCTTATGATATATGCAATAATTTGTTTTTATCCCATTTTTATCAATACCAATTCTTACAAACTTCTTTTTTTATATTAAATGTTGTATAACTTCCAAATCCAAAAATATGCTTGCTAGTAGTTAGATGTGATGCCAAAAAAAGCAATAGTGATTGGAGGTAGTATTGCAGGACTTTTGGCAGCACGTGTTCTATCGGATCATTTTGAAGAGGTAATCTTGATTGAGAAAGACAGGTATACAGATGATGGCCAAGTAAGAAATGGAACACCTCAAGCCAATCACATACATCTGTTGCTCGTAAAGGGAAAAGAGATTCTTCAAGACTTTTTTCCAGATTTAGAAAGAGAACTTATCGAAAATGGAGCTAACAAGATCGATTTTTTAAATGACGGAAGATTTTGTTTGCCAAGTGGATGGGCGCAAAGATTTGAGTCCGGAGTAATTACATTTACCTGTACAAGAACACTTTTAGAAAATACAATAAGGCACCAGGTGCAAAAAATCTCAAAGATCAAGATACTGGATAACAAGCCAATCTCATCATTTGTTCTAGAAGACGCAAACAAGATTAGTTTAAAGACAATTGCAAATGAAAAAATTCATGCTGATCTAATTGTCGATTGCACTGGACGAAACACAAGAACGCCTGATTGGTTAGAAAATATAGGCTATCCAAAACTCACAGATACCAGAGTGGATTCCTTTGTAGGCTATGCAACGAGAAGATACATTCCACCAAAGAATGTTGAGAGAAAATGGAAGATGCTGTCAATATTGAGCAATCCGACAACTAATCCCAGATTAGGGGCGATATATCCAATAGAAGATGGAAAATGGTTGGTTTTTTTGTCTGGAATTGGCAGAGTTTATCCTCCTACAGAAGAGAAGGGATTTTTAGAATTTGCAAAGAGTCTTGAAAGTGAAGAACTGTATGATGCCATGAAATATGCCATTCCAGATTCAGAGATATACGGATATCGAGTGCAAGGAAGTCGAAGATATCATTATGAATCTATGTCCAGTTGGCCTGAGAATTTCATAGTGTTGGGTGATGCAGTCGCAGTTTTCAATCCCTTTTACGGCCAAGGTATTACTTCGGCTGCACTTGGTGTTAAAGTACTAGACAATATGTTAAGAGACCAAAATTTTGATAAGAATTTTGCAAAGAAATTTCAAAAAAGGCTTGCAAAAACAATATCGTTACCCTGGATTCTTGGTACAAGTGAGGACCTCAGATGGCCTACAACTGTAGGTAAAAAACCAAATGTAATTACAAAATTAGTACAAAATCATGCTCAAAAAGTATTGCTGCTTGGACCTAAAAGCAAACTTGCTACAAAATCATTTCTACAGATGATGCACATGATAAGATCCCCTGCAATTATATTTCATCCGGTGATATTGTTGCAGTTAATTGCAAACCCCATTTGGAAAAAAGATGAGTAAGACTATAATTTTTGATTTTGATGGGACCATTGCAGATACACTGGATTCCGTTGTTAAGATAGTCAATGATCATGCAGAACACTTTGGCTACAAAAAAGTCACAAAGGAAGACATTCCATATCTGCAAGGAAAGAAACCAAGAGAAATTCTTTCATATCTTGGAATTTCCATATTCAAGCTTCCATTATGGATAAAGAAAATACATTCAGAAATAAACAAGGAGATAACCAACATGACACCCACAGTGGATATCTCCCCACTATTGTCTGAACTACACCATGACGAGAATTTTCAAATAGGAATTTTAACGTCAAACACACAGGAAAATGTAAAACAATTTCTTGAAAAGAATGAAATGGGTTTTTTTGATTTTATCCGTACTGGAAAAAGTGTCTTTGGAAAGAGTCACATGATCAACAAGATCATAAAACAAAGACATGTAAGCAAAAATGAGGCATTCTATGTGTGTGACGAAGTGAGAGACATAGAGGCTGCCAGAAAATCTGGAATTAAGTCAATTGCAGTTACATGGGGATATAACACTAAAGATGCACTGATAAAAGAAAATCCTGATTTTTTGGTTAATTCACCAGATGAATTAAGGAATATCATCATGTCATAAGACATATTTTTTGAAATTCGTATTTCCACGTAGGTCTAGTTTCTAATACCATAACTACATCCCCATACACGTTGTGCTCCCAGTCAAATTTGAACCATAATTTCCCCCTCAACAAACTTAGTTAACCGATGGACAGAATTGCAAAATCTTTCATAATTTATCTATATCCTAGATGGCAAGTTCATAAGTACTTCTGATGTTTTATTGATAATTCATTTCACAAAAAGATTATTCCCTTAATACTGCCTCATATACAGTTCTGCCCGAATTCATAACTACCTTGATATACGGATCAAAGTCATACTCTTTGACAAAATCTGTCATTCTTTTTTCATGCTCTCTTTCAAGCGCTTTGTTATCCCTTACCTTGTCTTTCAATACCCTTTCCTTGTCTGAGTCTAACTCTTCTCTGATGTGGGATATATTTTTGCTCATCTCCTCTTTTGATAAATTGCCGTCATTGAACTCTTTTATTATCTTCTTTTCGGCCTCTTTTGACTCCAATCCTACTTTATCGTATTTTGCATCATATGCTTTTACGAGGTCATCTTTCTGGTCTTCAAGATGCTTTTCCATGTCCCTTATCCGCTGGTTTATCTCCTCGACTCTTACAAGTGCATCCTTTGTCTCTATGCTCTTCATGATATAGTCCTCTGGGTCATGGAACTCGGCTATTCTGTGTTCTGTCCACTCATTTGCAGTATCTTCAGGAATGCAAGAGTATTTTTTTGCTTCAAGTACATATACAACCACCAAACCATCATCACACTTTGTAATGGGTGAAACGTGTTGTAAGTTATCGTATGTTGCAACCCTTTGTGATCCTGTTATCTCCCCCATACCATGTCGTATCCACATCTCTGCAGTTGACGTTGTTATGCAAACATAATCATTTGCGTGAAAACGATGCACTACAATCTCACCGTCTATGCATTCCGTGTCTGGGTCTGTCTTTCCAAACTCTTCCCAAGATACTGCATCATCCGGATTGGCTGCAAGATATGCCGGGTTTTTCCTAAAATCTTCGTAATACTTTCTTAACTGTTCGCCAGTTATGGGCGAATCTACAAACTGTCCTTCCCTGTCAAACAGTATCTGCTGATTGTAATAGGCAAGGTTGTGTCTTACATTGAATTGTGAGTTTGCCTCTATGAGTTCAATTCTCTTGGTTTCTGCTGCTACAAGATATGCGTGTCTTGCTTGATGTAGAGAGCCCCCATTTGCAATAACACTCTTTAAGGCATCACGCCCTGCCATTACCTTTTGTTCTTTGAACTCAAACTGGTCCCAAAAAACATCCTGCACCTGTGAGTCTGGCACTTTGTCAACAAATCTGGCAAAAGAGTTTCTTGGGGAATAGTACTCCCAAAGCTCTTCCCATTCTGCCAAGTCTTGGTTCAGCTTTGCCAATGCCTGCTGTCTTTTATCTTCTAATTCCTTTTGTTCTTCTAATTTGTCATAGTCTCTTTGCTCAAGTTCTGCAATCCATTTTTTTGTCTGCCCTATCTTCTTGAGAATATCCTGCGCTACAGGATTGTCTTTTAGATCATCAGATAATGTGGCCTGCTCACTTGTGTATATGTTGTCTGTTTGGGCATATGCATTTGAAGATGTGACCATAATTGCAACAATACCAAAAACAGTTAGTACTAATACGATTCCGCCGACCACTGATCGCACATAATGCTCATAGTTGATAAGTGATCCTCATCATTTGTACTGGTTGGAATTAGATGGTGTGATGTATTGGTCGGGAAAGAAACCCTCATCCTATCTAATTTGAATCAGTTAGTATGATTTTGAATTAAAGTCTGACGTAGGAATCATTCATCTGAATTTGGACTTTGTTGGACGAAACTGGACATTTTTGGACATTGTCCAATTTCGTCTGTACTGCCAAGTGGAATATCATCATGGAACCAACAGAAATTTGTGA
>JAOUNZ010000076.1 GCA_029880665.1 Candidatus Nitrosopumilus sp. | reverse complement strand
ATAGCATATGATGGAAATGACTGAATCAATTGATTATATGGTTTTAGTTTAATATCTAGAAATTAGTTTGATCAGAAACTTTCTTTCATGCATGTTCAAACATATCTTTTTTAACAACTTGTTTTTAACAGAAATATGAAAAGACTTGAAACTATAGTCAGGAGTGATAAACTTCCTGACGTGGTTAATGCGATTAGATCTGCAGGAGCAAAAGGCGTGACTGTGACAAATATAAAAGGTCAAGGTTCCGCAGAGCGGCCTATGATTCGAAGTGGTAGAGGAACAGCACAATTTCGAGCTGAATACAATGATATGGATTCTGTTATGACCGTTGTAGATGATTCTGAAGTTTCAGAAATTATTTCAGCTATAACCCAGTCTGCTTACACCGGAAAAAATGGTGATGGAATAGTAATTGTTACTGATGTTGTTCAAGTAGTTAATATTGCCAGCCAAAAAACCGATTCATCCGCATTATAAACGATATTTTATTTTCATCTTTTCTTTAATTTGAAGAAAATTAGTATTATTTTGTAAATAACTTATACCAGTACTAAGTTGCAGTATACGAATAAGAAAAAACACCTTTCTTCTTTTATTATCTGATCCAAATCAATTTAGACTTGATAGTATCCAATCAAATTATGCTAATTTCTACAACTGAGCTTAATTCAATTTTTGATGATCCTGATGTCATCATAGTCGATACTCGTTCTTTTAAAGAATACTCTGCTGGTCATATTCCTGGGTCTGTTCATTTAGATTTATTTGCATTTCATTGGACTGATACAACAAAACTAGGAATAGCAACTTTTAATGTTCAAACTCAACATCTTCTTTCATTTCTTGGAGTGACACAAGAAAAAAAGGTCATCTTTTATGATGATTTTTCTGGAATGCTTGCAGCAAGAGGTGTTTGGTTGCTGATGTACTTTTCTCATGAAAATACATTGATGTTGGACGGTGGAATAACAAAATGGAAAAAAGAAAATCTCCCGCTTGAAACAAAACTTAATGGTTTCACACCATCGAAGTTTACAGGAAAAATTAACCCACAAATAATTTCAGGATTCGAACACATTAAAAATAACATTGACAAGATTACAATTCTTGATGTCCGTTCAACTGGGGAATTCGACGGAAGCGTAATTCGAGCTGCTCGATCTGGCCACATTCCAAATGCAATCAATATTGATTGGAATCAAAATATTGATGAGGATGGAACTTTCAAAAATGATGAACAATTATCAAAAATATATCGCTTCCCAAAAGACTCCGAAATTGTTGTCTATTGTCAAGGAGCATATAGGGCTACTAACTCTTTTCTAGTTTTGAAAAAACTAGGATTCAAAAATATTCGAGTTTATCTTGGTTCTTGGGGAGAATGGGGAAACAAGATTGAATTACCTGTAGAAAAATAATTCTTCAAAACAATCTAAATATATTTTGATTAATCTTAAATTAACACTAAACATAGTATATTGTAAAAAAGAATTTCAAAATTCGGATCTATAATGAAACTGTGGTTGAATGAGGACCTATTCAAAGGCCTAACATACTGATATAATTGCTATCTTAATCGGAACAATACGTGACATGTTATGGGAAAGTACTTCCAAATATCATGGAAAATAAAAATCAAGCTCACGCCTGGATCTATTTAATCTGTAGATTTTCTATGTTTTTTATTTTCTTTTCCAGATGAATTGATTGTAAATTAACTCTGGTCTAATTTGTCTAAATGGCTGTGCACCACCAACATACCACTTTGTAAAGAACTCATACAAGTGTAATCTGAGGGATTGGATATACACAATTAATCCTTCAATCATCATAATTCCTAAGTTGCCTCCAATAATCATGGCCATTGCACCGCCTGATTCTGCACCACCTAAAGACGAAAATGCATTATTTACTGTAAGCAATAAAGCTGCATGCACCAATAACATAATTCCAAGTCGAGCATAACTAATTGTATGTGCTAGACTTTCAACTGTCTTTCCTAGCAGGACCTCCATTATTACACTTGCAGGATCTGCCCCGTCTTCTGGATGTTTCTTTGCATGCATAACGCCTCCGACCATCATTATGATCATTGATGCAATTACAATTACGACTGCAATTCGTGTGATGATCCAAACTTGTGCCCAATCTCCAAGGAACATAGTGACCCAAGGAACAGCTTCTGTATGGACCCTGGAATACATGTTCATTACATCATATTGAGAACCAATAGCACACATCATAACAACTACAATTCCCCCATACAGTGTGATATTTGGAATTGCTTCAGTAAACACCACTAGTTTATGACCCTCTTTTAGTAATCTAATAACACGTAACGTCATTGCCCATACCAGATGAACAATTCCGATGAATAATGAAACTTTGAGAATGTTGATAACCTGTTCAAATGTTAATTCTGCAACACTGAGAATGCCTACTATCCAACTAACTGAATGGAGTACTCCTCCCTCTTCCAATAATCCTTCAAACGGACCCATATGATCAAGATGATATCCAAATGCCTCCCCTGCACCAACACCAGCTATAGCCGCCGAAGCACCAGAAATTGCAATCAACATTCCCCATCTAGATAATTCGCCCTGTCCTTTGAATTTGAAAAGTAAACCTAATCCCATTAACAACAACCCGTGACCCATATCTGCAAACATCAATCCATAGAATATTGGCCACATCAGAGCAATCATAGGTGTTGGATCAGGTTCTCCAGATTTTGGAATTCCCTGACTTTTTGTAATTACTTCAAAAGTTTTAACAAATTTTTTATTGTCAAATAATGTAGGGATCTCTTCTCTTAGTTTTGGATCTGTTATGTCTTCTACAACTGACATCCATTGTTTTGTAATATCAGTAAACTTGGATTCCATTTTTTCTGGGATAAAGCCCTGAATTACCGCAAAATTCTTTGTTCCTCCAGGTTTTCTTAAAGTCTCAAGCACATCCTTTGCAACTTGTGCTTTCTCATGAATAGATAAAATGTCTCGTCTGATCTTCTTTGTTAATCCAGACAATTGTTTTTTTATTGCTGCTTGTTTTTCAGTTAATTCTTTAATCTTTAATTCTGCAAGTGCATATGCCTCACTTGGAATTTGTGGAAACCCTTCTGGAATTTTAAAAGTACTTGAATTAAAACTTCTCAATACCTTGAGGACTTTCTCAGAATCTTCAGTACCTGAAATTATCAAAATTGCTGATTTTTCTTTGCTTTCCAAGTCATATTTGTAAATTGTAACATCTTCAAGGGAACGTTTAATCTCATCATAGTCTGCAGAATTGATTACAAAGAGATTTGTAAAAAAGTGTCTCATTAAACCAAATCCGGAAAGATCTATCTTCATTTTTCTAATTACTTCTAAAGTGTCTTTAAGTGCCTTGTATTCTTCAATAGAAAGTCTAGTATCAGCAGCGTCTTGTAATAATTTTGCCGGCTCATCAATAATGGAAGGAGATTCTTTGCTTAATTCCTCTACCATCTCTTCAATTTCATTAATTTCATAATCTTTTTTCTTAATTACGGTTCCTTTGAATAATATCTCCATAATTCCTACACTTAGAGGAATTCCCATTCCTTTAACCACATCATCAATTGATTGGAAAGTTTGTTGCGCTTTTAATAAAAGATCATCGATTTCAGGGGTTACCAGATCACTAGCAGAATCAATTTTGTGATACCATTCAAACTCTGTTAATCTTGAAATTACTTTTGGAGACTCACTTCTTGGTAAAATTACGGTTCCAAGTTTTAGATCAGCTGTTCCCAAGACAATTTCTGGGTATTTTCATTGAGTTTAATATCTTTCTGATTCTCATCCCAAACATTAAAATCCATTACGGGTCAACTGCATCTATTGGCATCTAATTCCGCATTAGAAAGTACGATTGATAAAATTCTGACAAATACCGAAAAAAATATCCTTTCCAACATTAAATCAGCACTCGTTGATTCACAGCAAAAGATAGATTCCGCTATTCCAAAACTAGAGAGTGAATATGATAAAATCATCTCTGATGGCAAAAAAGAGGCTAATAAGATAGAAAAACAGATTACGGGAAGTTCAGATATTGAGGCACGAAACAAACAACTTATGGTATTAGAAGAGTCAGTCAACAAAGTCTTTTCTAAAGCGTTAGATCAAATCACAAATACTGCTAGGAACGCAGATTACTCTAATTTGATTAAGACCTTGTTGAGCGAATCAACTCAAATTCTAGGCACTACTCAAATTACAATTTTTACAAACTCTAAAGATAAAGACGTTGTACAATCTGTTTTGTCTCAGTTTCCAGGCGCCGAACTGTCATCTGATCAAATTAATTGTCTTGGCGGTGTTATAGTAAAATCAAAAGATGGATCAATGACCTTTGATAATACATTAGATGCAAGAATTGAGCGCCTGAAGCCTTTAATAAGGAAAGAAATTGCATCAAAATTCGGAGTAGGAAATTAGATGGCAGCTCAAGGTAGAATTGTATGGGTAAGCGGTCCAGCAGTAAAAGCAGACGGGATGTCTGACGCAAAAATGTATGAAACAGTTACGGTAGGTAATTCAAAATTAGTTGGTGAAGTGATTAGATTAACTGGAGATGTAGCATTTATTCAAGTTTATGAGTCTACAAGTGGATTAAAACCCGGAGAGCCTGTGATTGGTACTGGAAACCCACTAAGTGTGTTATTAGGTCCTGGAATCATTGGACAACTTTATGACGGGATTCAAAGACCTCTAAGAGAATTATCAAAAGCTTCTGGTTCGTTCATTGGAAGAGGCATTACAACCACTCCTGTTGATATGACTAAAAAATATCACTTTGTTCCAAAAGTGGGCAATGGAGATGTAGTTCATCCAGGATTTGTAATTGGAACCGTTCAAGAAACTGATCTTATTGAGCACTCTATCATGGTTCCACCAGATCATCCAGGTGGAGTTATCTCAAACCTTGTATCTGAAGGAGATTATGATTTAGAAACTGTACTAGCTACTACTGAGAAAGATGGACAATCAATTCCACTCAAAATGTATCATAGATGGCCTGTACGAAAACCACGTCCTTACAATAAGAGATATGATCCAACTGTTCCACTCTTAACTGGCCAACGTGTTATTGACACATTCTTCCCAATTGCAAAAGGAGGAACTGGTTCAATTCCTGGAGCATTTGGAACAGGAAAGACTGTAACATTACACCAAATTGCAAAATGGGCTGATTCTCAAGTTGTTGTTTACATTGGTTGTGGCGAAAGAGGAAATGAAATGACTGAAGTATTAGTTGAATTTCCCCATCTCAAAGATCCACGTAGTGGAAAACCATTGATGGATAGAACTGTCCTTGTAGCAAATACTAGTAACATGCCAGTAGCAGCAAGAGAAGCAAGTATCTACACTGGTGTTACAATTGCTGAATATTATAGAGATATGGGTAAAGACGTTGTACTTGTAGCAGATTCAACAAGTAGGTGGGCTGAATCACTCAGAGAAATGAGTGGTAGATTAGAAGAGATGCCTGCAGAAGAAGGA
>JAOUNZ010000016.1 GCA_029880665.1 Candidatus Nitrosopumilus sp. | reverse complement strand
TCCCAACATATTTTTCCAGAGTTGATGTACTTGGAATGTTTATGATAAAGTCAATCTTTCGCTCATATAGAAGATCTGCAATGTTTGGTTTTCTTTTAGGTTCTGAGATTTTGTGAACTATTTGTACTTCGCCGATTTTTTCTTTAAAGAATTCAGCGGTATGCTCAGTTCCAAGAATTTTAAATCCAAGCTGTTTGAGTTTTGCAATGGTAGATATCAGTTTTTCCTTATTTTGAGCACCGCCTACGGTTACAAGTGCGGTACCAGATTTGGGAAGAGTGTATCCAACAGACATCAGACCTTTTGATAATGCATCATAAAAGCTGTTTCCAAAACATGCAGCTTCGCCAGTTGACTGCATTTCAACTCCCAGTGCAATATCTGCCCCTTGTAATTGCATAAAGGAAAACTGTGGTACCTTGATTCCATAATTTGGTATTCTGTGCCATTTGTTTTCAGGGATTTTAGGTAATGGTTTATCCAAGATTGCCTTCGCAGCAAGTGAGATCAGGTTTGTTTTGACTAGCTTCGATACAAATGGCATTGAACGTGATGCTCTGATGTTTAGCTCAATCACATAAACCCGATCATCATGAATCAGGAATTGTAAATTAAATGGACCTTTGACATTAAATGTCAATGCAATCTTTTTTGTGTAATCGTTAATGATTTCAATAATCTTATTACTTAGACGCCAAGGTGGAATGCACATCATTGCATCACCAGAATGAACACCTGCACTGTCAATGTGTTCGACTATTGCACCAATTACTACTTCCTTTCCATTGCTAATTCCATCAACGTCTACTTCAAGTGAATTTAGCATGAACTTTGAAATCACTACAGGATGATCAGGAGATACGTCAGTTGCCTCCTGAACATATTGTTTTAGTTGTTCTTGGGACCAAACAACTTTCATTGCAGCACCGGACAAAACGTATGAAGGTCTAACAATTACTGGAAATCCAACATCTTGTGCAAAACTTTTTGCTTCATTGATATTCACAAATGCTTGCCATCGGGGTTGTTGTATGTGCAGTTTGTCAAGTTCTGCACTAAACTTTGAGCGGTTCTCTGCCCTGTCAACATCATGTGCAGTGGTCCCCAATATATTGATCCCATGTTCTGCAAGTCCGAGGGTCAGATTATTTGCAGTTTGTCCACCAACACAAGTGATGATTCCTCTTGGGTGTTCAAATTCGTTTATATCCAAAATCCTTTCTTCAGTTAGTTCTTCAAAGTACAATCTAGTACATATATCATAATCAGTTGACACTGTTTCAGGATTACAGTTTACAACAGATACACTCTTCTCGCCATTTTCTTGCAAGCCCCACACCATGTTGACAGTTCCCCAGTCAAATTCAACGCTGCTTCCAATCCTGTAAGGACCCGCACCCAATACAACAATCCCTTTTTCATCATGAGGGATTACAACATCATTGGAGTGACCTCCATATGTGAGATACAGATAGTTTGTCACTGCAGGCCACTCGGCTGCTAGAGTATCGATTTGTTTTATGGAGGGTAAAACGTGATATTTCTTGCGTAATGAACGTATGTCGTCAGGGGTTTTTTCTTTAGCTCGAGCAATTTGCTTGTCTGAGAAACCCATTTTTTTTGCCTCCCAGAGAAGAGATGCGTCAAGATCGGATTTTTTTAGTTTTGACTCCATATCCACAATATTTTTTATTTTTTCAATAAACCAAGGATCAATTGTTGAAAGTGTGTAGATTCGCTCAACAGAGATACCCATTTTCAGTGCGATTGCAACGTGATACATGACATGATCATCGTGATGAGATAGATTGTATTCGATTTCTTCTTCAGAATATGTTTTTCCGTTTCCACGATTGAGAACTAGACCATCATTTCCAATATCCAACATTCGAATTGCTTTTTGAAATGATTCTTCAAAGGTTCTTCCAACTGCCATAACTTCACCAACGGATTTCATTGTAGGTCCGAGTTTTCTGTTTACGAGTTCAAATTTTTCAAAATCCCATCTAGGGTGTTTGCATACAATATAATCAAGTGAGGGTTCAAAACAAGCTGTGGTATTTTTGGTAATTCTGTTCACTAGTTCAGATAAATTGTAACCTAGTCCTATTTTTGCAGACATGTATGCAAGTGGATATCCAGTGGCCTTACTTGCAAGTGCAGAAGAGCGTGAAAGTCTTGGATTTATTTCAATTGCAACATATCTGTCAGAACAGGGTTCAAGTGCATATTGGATATTGCATTCTCCAACAATCCCAACATATTTTGTAGCGCGGAGTGCAGCAGAACGCAGCATATGATATTCATGGTTATCAATTGTCTGAGAGGGAGCAACTACAATATTATCACCAGTGTGAGCTTTCATAGAAAGAACATTTTCCATGTTACAGACAATTATGTTATTTCCATCGTAGTCTTGCATTACCTCATATTCAATTTGTTTCCAGTGTCCAATGTATTCTTCAATTAAAACCTGACCAACAATACTTGCCTTAAAACCTCGTTCAACAATTTCATGTAGCTCAATTTCATTATATGCAACCCCACCTCCTCGTCCACCAAGAGTATATGCGACACGAACTATCACAGGATATGTTAGTTCATCTGCTGCCTTTTTTGCATCATCAAAGTTTGTGACAGTCTTGCTTCTTAGAACAGGGACACCACACTCAGACATAGAGTCCTTGAAAAGTTGACGATCTTCAGTTTTTTTAATTCCTTTGATTTGTGTTCCAAGTACTTTTACATCATACTTTTGAAGTATGCCAGATTTCTCTAGATCAACCCCGCAGTTAAGAGCGGTTTGGCCACCATATGCCAGCATTATTCCATCTGGTCTTTCTTTTTCGATAATAGACTCAACGTACTCTTTGTTTACAGGAAGAAGATACACTTGATCTGCAAATCTAGTATCTGTCTGGATTGTTGCAATGTTTGGATTGATTAAAACACTCTTCAGCCCATCTTCTCGTATGGCTTTGAGGCATTGGCTTCCGGAGTAGTCAAATTGACGGTCGTTTTTAGCGACTCTCGCCGGCTTCTCCGATTTTTATTGCCCCACTTCCAAGTACAAGAACTTTCTTTAACGATTCATTCTTTGGCAGATGTTCCTTCCTCCATAAGGTGTTGTAATTCTTCAAAGACAAACTTACAGTCATAAGGACCAGGCGCAGCTTCAGGATGAAACTGTACTGCAATACACTTTTGTTTTTTGTGCTTTATTCCTTCAACTGTTTTGTCGTCTACATTTGTAAACCATAAATTAAATTCAGACTTTGCAAGAGACTCGGGAGTAATTCCATATCCATGATTCTGACTAGTGACATAAACTTGATTGTTCTCTAAATTGACACACGGTTTGTTTTGTCCACGATGTCCATATTTTAGTTTGTAAGTATCAGTGTTTCCTGCAATTCCAATAATTTGCGCACCCAAACAAATTCCCAATGTAGGAACATTATTTTCAATTAATTTTTTTGCAGTACAAATTGTGTCAGGACATTTTTGAGGATCGCCAGGGCCACTGCTAAGTACAACTCCTTTTGGATTATAGGACATTATCTTTTCATATGTAGTGTTCCACGGTAGGCGAATTACTTTGTAACCAATCTCACGAATATTCCTGATGATTGCATTTTTTGCACCAGTGTCAACTACGACAACAGACCGACTTTCATCACCATAGACTTTTTCTTGTTTTGTTGAAACATCATCCATGAATTGTTCAGATTCATATTTTGTTGCAGTTACAAGTTGTTTTTGTATCACCTCAACATCGATTTGAGAATCAGAAACGACCAATGCAGCCATCATGACACCACCAGTCCTAATCTTCTTTGTCAATTCACGAGTATCAATTCCAGAAATCCCAGGAATCTTCTCACTATACAGCCATTCATCGAGAGTCATGACAAGATTCCAGTGGCTTGCAGTAAGAGATAATTCATGAACTACCAAACCCCTAACTTGGATTTTGTCTGATTCAAAGAATTTCGGGATTCCGTCATTGTCTACAATTGAAGAGTCAGGAACACCATAGTTTCCAACTAATGGGTATGTCAACGTAAGTATTTGGCCTCGGTATGAAGGATCTGTCAGGGCTTCGGTGTATCCTACCATCCCTGTATTGAAGACAATTTCACCAAAAACAGTCGTGGAATACCCAAACCCTTCGCCATCAAGAACAGTTCCATCATCAAAAATCAGTTTTCCAAACTTTTTTGCGTGGATTGATTTCTTTGTAGTAATTGTGACCCTCGATAAGTCCGCTAGAAAGTGAATTTAAGTTTTATGTGAGAAGTAAAAATAAAAAATTGATCGCAGTGCAGTCCATTATTTACGTTTAAAGTGCTTGGAACTCTTCACTCCACTTGTGATATGCACGAACCATTTCAAGTGAGACACTGGGTTTTCGTCTTGCCATAATATCTTTGAAGTCAGCTGTGGTTAGTTCCCTTGGCTGTCTAGGCGTCTCGCCTTCAACGGGTTCATGATAATTGGGATCATTGAAAATTTCATGAACTGTTTTGATCTGTGCTGCTTGACAAACATCCTTGATATCACTTGCACTATAACCGTCAAACAATTTTGCAAGCTCAGTATTATTGACGTTGTAATTTTTGCTAAGTGGTGCAGTGTATTGCTTAAACAAGTTTTCTCTTGCGGCTTGTGTTGGAAGAGACACATAGATTCTTTTTTGGAATCTCCTGAGGAAGGGCCAATCAAGACTCCAAGGTTTGTTTGTTGCACCAATCACATACAACATCAGTTGTTTGCCTTTACCGTTTACACCATCCATTTCAGTTAGGAACTGGTTTTTAGTTCTGACTTCTCCGCCTACTTCGCTGTTTCTAGAGCCAAGCAAAGAGTCAACTTCATCTACAAACAAAATCACAGGTTTGCCTTCTTTTTCTGCATGTTGTCTTGCCATTGCAAATAGTTTTGAGACGTTCTTTTCTGCCTCACCTAGCCATTTACTCATCATTGATGATGCATCGACATTAATGAAATAACCATCCATCTCGTTTGCAGTTGCAGCTGCAAGCATTGTTTTACCAGTGCCCGGAGGACCATAAAGCAGCATTCCCTTTGGCCATCCCAAAGGAAACAAATCAGGTCTCTTTGTAGGATAAACAATAGACTCGCGCAATGCACTTTTAGCCTCATCCAGTCCAATTACTTGGTCCCAAGTAACATCTGGTTTTTCTTTCATGATTAATTCTTCAAAGTCATTTTCATTTTCTTGTCTTTGAACAGATGCCTTTTGTTCAGATTCAGTTGCCTTTGGATCAACTGCAGGTTCTACACCATGTGCTTGCTGTAGCGCACTAATTCTATTATGATAAGAGTTGCATCTGTCTTTGTAAATTTGGTTTAGTTTGCTGTTTGGATAAAGTTGCAACAGTTTGACCAGAGTATCTATGGCATTTTGGTAGTGGGTAATTGCCATACCACGAGCACCTTGCGAATCACATTTTATGGCTTCAGAAGCATATTTGCTTGCTGTGTTTTCTAATTCTTGTGGTGCCAGACTCATTTTGATTACCTATTTAGCATTCCCTTGAGATTTTTCTAGGTATCCTATAGTGTGAATCTGTCTAACAAAAGTTGTTAAATTTATTGCACTTGTTTCATATTCGTTATAGTCAGGTCCGTCATGGTATTTTTTCTTAAAATCGGATTTGTCAGAAATATCAGTATGCATTTCCTTCACTTTATTTATTGAATCCTCAGCTGCAAGTATTAATTCAGATACCTCATCATCGATCGCAACTAGCGAATTTGCGGTATCATCAATAACAGATTTGAAATATTGTAAAATTGTGTGAAGTTCCTTTTTGTCGGAATATTTGCATAGCATGAAGTCAGCAATACTGACAAGTTTGTTTAGATCCTGCAGTTCTTCAAAAGTGAGATTATCTATGGTATGATCTTCAGAGGATTTCATCTCAGATATCTTCTTTTCAATTTTTGAAGAAATTGTCTTTATCATGCCAACATCCTTGGATAAATTACGAATGTAATTCAGCATGTTTATTCACTCATAGTTTCGAAAAATCAAGATTAGGGTACTGCTTACTTAATTTAGAGTCTGCCATCAACTTTACTTCATCAAGAATCATGGTGGATTCTTTGTTTGACTGACTAAAATCAAATCTAGCTTTTGTAAGAACAGCCGAATCAAGTATAATACTACCAAGATGAACGGATAGTTCAGACATCTTCTGGCTGCATAGAGGGATAATATCAAATAGTTGTGCACTGACTGTTCTAATCATAGGAATGGATGCAGGAAGAACTTCAGGGACACTGGCAATTCCAAAGATACGTCCTGTTCTATGTTTGACATGCAACACAATATCAAGTGAGTGGGAGATTGTTTGTTCTAGACGTATGGCCTCAAGATGAGTTTTATCAGACTCATCAAAATCCAAAACTAGATGCCTATTTGATTCATTTAGTTCATTGCGTTTTTCCTCAAGAATTTCAATTATATCATTTAATAAATTAAGAGAGTATTCAAGTCTAGGAACAAGTGTGACTGAATTGGAGATGGTTTCTTGTTCTAGAGGAAGATTGTATTTTGCCAACATCGTAAACAATCATTCTGGATTTTGTATATGAGGGCAGCGTATTATTGGATGTAGTAACCACAGTAACATCAGGATGTAGATACACTTTGAATTTTTTTTGAGTATTTGTGTAAAGGAATTTAGCTCTCAATTTTACCTAATAACAAATTAAAGAAATTCATGGTAAATGAGAAGGTGTTAACAGTGAGCCTGGAAGAGTTTGGACTAAGCAAGTATGAAGCACAGGCATATGTTACATTAATTTCCAAAGGATCTGTTTCAGCTGGGGAACTAGCATATCATTCAGAGATTCCACGAACAAAAGTATATCCAACTTTGTTAAAGTTAGAAAGCAAAAAACTGGTAATAATTTCAAAAAGCAAGCCAATCATGTGTACTGCAATTGCACCAGAGGATGCATTTGATGAAATCATTCATGAACAAATCAACAAAGTGAATGCAATGAATACGCTCATCTCAAATTTAAAGAAGACAAGTGAGGAGAGCAGAAAATCAAGGGGTTCTGAGGAGAGAAGGTATTTTCACATGAGCGCAAACAAGATAGTGGCTCAGCTCCAGACAATGATTGAAGGTTCAAAATCATCAATTAAGATCATGACAGATCAGTGGGGATTTGGACTGCTTGCTGAATGTAAAGAACAATTACTAGCAGTTTTGCGTCGCAATTTGGATATCAAAGTACTTGTAACCTCGGCACAGATTGGTTCAGATGCATTCAGGGCAATTCCAGATGGAGTAGAAATCAGAGCATCCGAAATTAGTCAAAACTGTTTTATTTTTGATGAGACAGAATTGCTAATGATAAATAGTGATAACGGTAAAGGGGCAATTTTTTCATCAACTGAGATTCTTGGAATAAATCAAGAGCGAATGTTTTCCAATATTTGGAAAAACGCAATGAAAACTAAAGCTCTTGCAGATATGTCAAAAACAGAAGCACAGGAGATTTGCAAGATAATAAAAATGGTTAATGAGTCAGGCCTATCACATATTCTTAGTGTATCAATGATATCAAAGAAGCCAGAATTAGAAATTTTTAAGATGTTAGAAAAAAACGGAATCTCTTTGAGAGCAAGATCACTTGAAGGCATTATAGAAATAATTGATGCAGTGATGCAGATTACATGCTCAGGACATGTCAATTTTGAAGCAAATACAAAAAGCATTACAGTCGAATCAAAACTAAACAGCGGTCATTCATTGCCATGGGTATCAATTCTAGATGGATGTCTGCAAAATCAAGGTTATAAGACCAGAACTATATATCAGAATAATTCAAGTAAGGGCGAAAAGGTGCACATCAAGATAAGTAAAAACTAAAATCACCAAGAGACAACACCATGTTCATGATAGAAGACAAACTTGATTCATTAGGAGTCAAGCTTCCAAACCCTCCAACTCCTGCAGGGTCTTACATTTCAGCAGTAAAGACAGGCAATCTGCTTTTCATCTCAGGCCAGATTCCAATGGAGGATGGTAAGGTGATTTTTACAGGTAAAGTATCAGACGAAAATTTAGAGACGGCACAAAAATCTGCAAGAATGTGCGCAATCAACCTATTAGCTCAGATAAAAAGAGAGTTAGGAGATCTGGACAAGGTGACAAAAATAGTAAGATTGTCAGGATTTGTAAATTCGGTTCCAGAATTTTCTCAGCAACCCAAAGCTATCAATCCAGCTTCGGACTTGTTTTTTGAGATATTTGGAGAGAAAGGAAGGCATTCCAGAATCGCAGTCGGGGTATCTAATCTACCGTTAAATTCCATGACAGAAATTGATGCAGTCATCGAGTTTTCAGATTAAAAATAAACTTAACATTATGAACATCGCCATAAAATCATGGATACAGTTCATATACCGATAATATTTAGAATTTTTTGTGTTTAGGGCTTCATTGTTGATGTTAATTACACTTTCAATCTTTTCGGCTTCAGCCTTTGCAGAATCAACGATGGTGGTTAATGTATCCGAGGAAAACATTGAGTCTTTAGACACAGTTTTGATTACAGGAAAAATAACAGGAGTGTCTCAATACAAACCAGTGAAACTTACGGTAAAAGATCCACAAGGAATTGTCATATACAGTCCACTAGTGGCAATAAATGATGACGGAACATTTAGAAAATTAATCCAGCCAACACTTCCAAGTTTCAAAGCTGGAACATATTCTATAACTGCAAGTCATGAAGAAACACAAGTTACCGCAATGACACAGTTCACAGTCACACTAGCAGATAGTTCAGAAAACCAGGTCATCCAACCAGCTCAAGAGTCTGGAATTATTGGAAAACCCATTCCAAGTGCAACAGTAATTACAATGTCAGCTGATGCAATCAACGGATCAGACAGTATCAAAATTAAAGGACACACTAGTTACAAAGAAACAGACATTACGTTTATTGTTAATTCCCCAACAGGAAATATAATATCGGTTGGCCAGACCACACCTAGAACACAGGGGGACTTTGAAGTTGAAATTAAAACAGGGGGCTCATTATGGAAAGAAAACGGAGTCTACACAATCACTGCCAACCAAGGAGCATCATCAGAGTATAAAAAATCAATTCAAGTTGAAATCAAAGACGGTGTAGTAGTACCAGAGTTTGGAGCGATTGTATCATTGGTTTTAGGAATATCAATATTTACAATTATAGCGGTTTCATCAAAATTAAAACTCAGTATTTTATCTAGATACTAGATCCAAACAACACATGTCTGCGTTAAAAGATTTAGAATCAAAAAAATACATTTCATTGGAGACATATAAAAAAAATAGAGAACCAGTTAGGACTCCAGTATGGTTTGTCATAAGAGACGATTTCATTCAAGTGATCACAAGAGAAAGAACGGGCAAAGTAAAACGAATCAAAAATAATCAACAAGTAAAGATTGCAACATGTACGATAAGAGGAAAGATCACGGGTGAATGGATGTCAGGAATTGCTAAAATTATGACAGGTGTTGAGGCAGATAATGCAGTAAGGTTACGAGATCGGAAGTATGGATTCGCTACAAAAATTGCAAAATTTGCATCTAGAAACAAAGGTAAGTTTGTGGCTTTTAATATCAAACTAGATTAGGCGATTTTTTTATTTAGTTCTGTAATGAACTTTTTTATTTTTGGTTTTGGGATTACTGCACCACATGCTTTATCATGACCTCCTCCAGAACCGCCAAGATCAGTCGCCAGAAGATTGACAATCTTGCCCAAGTGAACTTTGCAGTTCTTTGAGCCCCTAACTGAAACTGCATAAATTCCATGATCAATTCTTTCTTTGTATGCAACACCAACATCTTTTCCAGACAAGCCCATTACAAAATTAACAGCACCGCTTGCACCCGCATCCAAAATTTCCATATAACCAAGATTCTTCATAGTTTTCATTCCTTTCTTAACTTTGTCAATAATTTGGGATAGTTTTTCTACTTGGATTTGCGCAAATTCAAATGTGTTAGGAATCTCATGCGGAAATTTTGATTCGGCCAATTCCTCAACTAAATACAATAAATAATCAGGTTCTTTTTGATGACCCACAATATTGTAGGTCAGAACAGTAGCACTAATCAAAGCAAATTGTCGATCATAGATTTGAAGTAACTTTGAACCAATTGGCCTGTCTTCCATATAATCAGTAATAGCAGCACATGTGGCAATAAAAGAAGCGTGATCATCTAGTTTTGATTTGTAAGCACTGTAAACCTGAACGGCAGTACATTCATGGATATCGTGAATTACGTTAACTTTGATTTTTTGTAGAGCCTTGACAACATCGGGATCAATGTCATGATGATCAATGTAAGTAACAGAGACCCTGTTTTTTCTCAGAGTCCTCATAATATCGATAAATTCATCTTGTGTCTTTTTGCTTAGGCCTAAATCACAGATGAATAACGATTTTAGTTTTTCATTGGAGGCTACTTGGTTTAATGCCTCCATCTGACCAGGATAATCAACAAGAATGGCATCTCCTCCAAAAGCCTGTCGGATCAGAGCAGCGGAACTGATTCCATCTGCATCTTCCTTGTGTGAGATACAAATTACTTTAGTACGTTGGGATGCGGTAGTTTTTTTGATTGTTGCGTTTTTAGATAGGGTTTTTTTAACAACAGTTTTCTTAGTTGCTGTTTTTTTCTTTGGTGTTGCTTTCTTAGTTGCTGTTTTTTTCTTTGGTGTTGTTTTGACTTTTGATGCTGTCAATATATGCAGAAAAACTATAGACCCTCATTTAAAGTAAGAATGAAAAGTCAAGACTCTCTGAAAGTCTTTCGAATAGGACGGTTTACCAGTGAGCTGGAATCAAGATAAACATCATAAAAAGACAATCCATCCATCTGAGTTTGCTGATCAATTTTTTGGATTTTTTTTAGTTCCTCAGGTGACGCGCCAAGCACCAAATCATCTAGTTTTTTCAGATGTTCGCGCTCTTTGGGAGTCATTTAATTTTTGATTAAAAATTCTCATTTATGATCGAAAGTTGGCATATTAGACCAATTACTAAATTTCATAGACATTATCTTGGAAAAGATATAAGAGAAGAATTTTTGTAGGTTTGTCATGGAGACCAAGAATATCGGCTTGCGAGGAGTCGAGGTAGCAGATACCAGAATTTCAAAGATTGACGGTGAAAAAGGCCAGCTTATTTACAGAGGATATAACATTTTACAACTAACCGAAAATTCAACATTTGAGGAGACGGCATATCTGCTTCTTCATGACAACCTGCCAACAAGACAACAATTAGATGAGTTTAATGCAAAATTGATCGATGCCAGATTAATTCCAAAGCAGATGCAAAAGAACATGGGGAACTGGAGAAAAGATGCAGATCCAATGGATATGCTTCAGGCGTTTGTTGCAGCGCTTGCAGGATATTATGACGAAGAATTTGCAAATAAAGATGCAAGTTATGAGAAGGCAATCAACCTCATTGCAAAGGTCCCAACAATCATTGCAAGTTGGAATCGAATTAGAAATGGGTTGGACATAGTGGATCCTGATCCAACACTAACTCATGCGGCTAATTTCCTATACATGATGTCAGGGGAAAAACCAGATCCGGAAATTGAGAGAATTTTTGATATCTGTTTGATTCTACATGCAGATCACACTTTCAATGCGTCCACATTCACAGCAAGACAAGTTGCATCAACCAGAGCACACATGTATTCAGCATGCAGTGCTGCAATTGGAGCCCTAAGTGGAGAGCTTCACGGAGGTGCCAATACCGAAGTTATGAAAATGCTTCTAGAGATTGTGGACATTAGCAAAGTGGAA
>JAOUNZ010000015.1 GCA_029880665.1 Candidatus Nitrosopumilus sp. | reverse complement strand
TTCTCAAATCATGCTTCATCTTACGGCAGCTACAACTTATTGGATTTTTGGTGGTTCTGGAAGTCTTTATGATTTTACAATTTTATTTCCAGTAATTTTTGGATCTCTAACTGTAATTGTTATTTTTGCTCTAGTTAGAATTATTGGAGGAACTACTTCAGGACTATTTGCAGCATTGTTATATTCTGTTTCATTACCAATTATTATACGTGGACAAATTGGATGGTTCAAATCTGAACCACTTGGTTTATTTTTTAGCATCTTGGCAATTTATCTACTTTTCAGTGGACTGAACTCAAAAAATCATAAAATCACAATAAGCAAACTTGCTGCTGCAGGAATTTTTCTAATTTTTGGTCTATCTGCATGGGGTGGAGATCAGTTTTTTATTATACCTATAGGAATTTTCTTCCTAACATTACCTTTCTTAAGAACAGATCATAAATTTTTGATTTGGACCATTCCCCTATTTACTATCTTTTCAATCGTTACATCTATTGGATTTGAAAGACTTGGCACACATTTTATCTTTGGATTAGGAGGATTGTCATTAATTATACCTACAATTTTTGTGATATCTTGTATTATTATTCAAAAAAAAAGTGATGAAAAATCTAAAAACAGAAATGGACTACTTTTTCTAGCAGCCATTCTAATTATTGGTTCAATTTTTCTTGTCTTAAACGTAGAAACCAATCTTATTCCACTTCCTTCATATCGATACCTAAACGCAATTAATCCTTTTTTGACAACCACTGATCCTCTTATAGATTCAGTTTCTGAACATGCTACAACAACAATTACGCAATCTTTTCTTTTCCATTCAATATTAATGATCTTTGCAGGCTTAGGAATATGGTTAATTATTAAAAATTCTAAAAAACATACAATAAAAAATGATATGATATCCTTTTCGTTAATTATTGGATTAACTGGAATCTATGTTAGTTCTGCTTTTGTAAGGTTAGAAGTATTTGCATCATTTTCTATAATTATATTATCTTCATTAGGTTTATCATTATTAACAAAAGAATTTTTAGCTAATAAAACAGAAATAAACAAATTTCAAAATATAATTGTAAAATCACTTTTTGTAACTGGATTAATTATTTTATTGGTTATTCCTATGATATTTCCTGTTCAAGGAAATATTTTTGCATTTTCCAATAACCCTCCTACCATTCTAAATGGTGGAAGTGCATTTCAAATTAGTACAACTGACTGGAATGATTCTCTGGAATGGATAAAAAATAATACTCCCGAAGATGCAGTTATTGCTGCTTGGTGGGATTATGGATATTGGATTCAAACCAAAGCAGAAAGAGCAACACTAGCTGATAATTCTACTATTTCAACCTCAATCATTAAAAACATTGCCAAAACATTACTTAGTAACATTGATGATGCATGGAATTCTCTTAATCAAATGCAAGCTGATTATGTAGTAGTTTTTGTTGCAGGTCAGAGACTTGCCGTTGATAATGATGACAACCAAGCTCTCTATGTATTATCTGGAGGTGGAGATGAATCCAAAAAACAATGGTTTATGAGAATTGCTGAAGAACCATTGACGAAATATATTCATTCAGATGGAATTAGTGGAACAGATTACTTTTGGAATGAAACATTATTGGGTCAAATGTTTCCATTCACTCCATTAGTGTATGTAAATTTTCAAACTAATCAACAATCTACAACATATCAGCCAGGATTCACAGCTGTATATACAAAAGATATTAAATTTCCTGTAGACGGAGACGGTCCATTGAGATTGGTATATTCATCACCAAGTTTTGATATTGAAAAAGGTGGACAAATAATTGGTGTATTTGTTTATGAAATTAACAAGGATTATGATCCATTAAATAATTAGTTATATCTTTCAGCTAACCTATATCGCATGTATTTATCGTCTGGTGAAAATTTAGCAGGGTGTACTGAAATTGTCTCTTCTCCACACTTGGGACACTTTTCTTTTAAAGTATAGTGATTATACTTTGAACATTTTCTTAATAAGAACTTCATCTTAATTATCCCTTGTTTTTTTCGATTCTTCTCTCGTAAATTTGAATGAACCTTTTTTCTTTTCTATATTAGTTTGAATTTCCTCAATTATTGGTTTTAATGATTTTTCCGCAGATTTAAAATCCTCTGAAGTAATTGACAATCTGTATTTTGGTGCACCCAAATATGTGATGTCTATAGTAGGATCTTTTTTTAATACATCTAGTAATATTTTCTTAATAATTTCAACTCCGTCTGATTGTTCACTTGTGATTTCCATAATTCCTCTAATTTCAACTGATGGCAGTTTGATTTTTGAGCAAATTTCTTCAATTACTGCTGATGTTTTTTTTGCAAGCTTTAACTCTTTTACAGATTCAATCCCATTTCTTCCAATTTCTATAAATGCATCATAAACTGAATCAAACTTTGAATATATGCTATCTTCTAATTTTTCAATTTCCTCATCTGTTAATTTTGCTTTTTCTTTAACATTTTGCAATATTGTCTTACCTTTTTCGAATTTCTTGACTTCTTTCAGCTTTTGTTTTTTCTGATCTTTTGATACTTGTTTTAATGATAAATCAATATCTCCACGCTGAGGATTTACTTTCTTAACAAGGAGAACTTTTTTCTCACCATCTCTGACAAATCTGCTTACTGATCTAATCCAACCTGGAGCAATCTCTGAGATATGTAAAAATCCCTGAATGTCACCGTATTCATCTAATGTAACATATGCTCCATGATCCATTACTTTTGAAACCGTGGCTAGAACAATCTCCCCCTGTTCAGGCATTTCTTGAATTTCGGTAGACATTTCTTCTAAAACTCATTAATGCGTAAATTAATGTTGCTGGCTAGAAATCAATTCCTTTTTTGGCTTTGATGCCTTGCTGAAATGGATGTTTAATCTCTTTCATTTCAGTAACTAGATCGGCTATTTCAATTACTCTGTCTTTGGCATAGTTTCCTGTTAACACCAAATCCATTTTTTGTGGTTTTGATTTGATTATGCCTAGAACATCCTCAACTGTAATCAATCCAAGGTTTACTGCATAATTGATCTCATCTAAAATTACTATGTCATATTTCCCTGATTGAATTTTTTCGTAGCTAATTCTAATTGCTTCTTTTGCAATTTTTTCATGATCTTCTTTGAGGCTTTTATCATCAATTATCCCGACAAATCCTTTGCCTACTGCAACCATCTCGAATTCAGGTTCAAGCCTTTTAGAAGAATCCATTTCACCATAATGCCATGAACCTTTAATGAATTGAATCATACAAGTTTTTTTCCTATAGCCTGTTGCTCGTAGTGCAATTCCTAACGCAGCAGTTGTTTTACCCTTGCCTTTTCCTGTATATACAATGGTTAAACCATCCTTTTCCATAGATATTATTCAAAGGATCTGAGTTAAAACATTAGGTATTTTTTAAAATGTATTAATTTAAATAAAAAATGATTCTAGCCATACAAATTGCAAATTCCTAGAATTGTGTTAGCTGGTACTACAAGTGGAGTTGGAAAAACATCCATCACGTGTTCTATTATCCATGCTTTACAAAATAGAGGCTATTCAGTACAACCATTTAAGGTAGGTCCTGATTATATTGATCCAAGTTATCTTTCAAGTATTTCAAAATGTGAAACATACAATTTGGATGTATGGCTCATGGGGAAAAATCAAGTTTTGAATAGTTTTATTTTAAATTCAAAATCTAATGTATCTGTAATTGAAGGCTTGATGGGTTACTATGATGGTTTTGGTGGAGATTCAAATTATGCTAGTACTCATCATGTAGCTTCAATTACAAAATCTCCCGTACTCTTAGTTTTGGATGCAAGTAAAACAGCTCGCTCTATTGCAGCTACTGTACTTGGGTTTCAAAAATTTCATAGAAATTCACGCATTGCTGGAATCATTCTTAATAAAATAGCTAGTAAGAAACATGAACTTTTGTGTAAATCTGCGTTAGAAAAAACTAAAATTCCAATAATTGGAACTATCCAAAAAAATCCAATTCTAAATTTAGAATCACGTCATTTAGGTTTAATTTCAACATTAGATAAAAATTCACTAAAAATTCAAATTGAAAAAATATCAAAAATAATTTCAAAATCTTTAGATGTTAATCAAATAATTAGAATTATGAAAAAACCAATTCCTTTACCAAAAAAATCAAAATCCATACACAAAAAACTCAAAACTACAATTGCAGTTGCACTTGATACTTCATTTAATTTCTATTATCAAGATAATCTTGAATCACTACAACGTGAAGGTGCAAATCTACAATTCTTTAGTCCAGTTAATGATAAAAAAATACCAAAATGTGATGGACTCTATATTGGAGGAGGTTTTCCTGAAGTTTTAGGTAATTCACTTGAAAAAAATACTGTTATGAAAAAAACAATTAAAAAATTGGCTGAGGACGATCTTCCAATTTATGCTGAATGTGGTGGCTTGATGTATCTTACAAAATCCATTACTACGTGTGATAAAAAACACAAAATGGTCGGTTTATTTGATGCTGAAACTAAAATGACAAATAAAATGAGACTTAATTATACCAAAGGAAAAATCACTCAGAAAAATACTATCTCAGAAAAATCACATAATTTTCAGGGTCATGAATTTCATTATTCGCAATTAGATTCTATTTCATCTGACTCCAAATTTGCATATGATTTAGAAATTGGTGAAGGAATAAAAAAACATCAAGACGGAATGTTATTACATAATACCCTTGCTTCCTACGGTCACCTCTATTTTGATAGTTCAAATTATGCACAAATTTTTGTTAAAAACTGTATAAATTATTCAAGAAGCTAACTCTTCTCTAATTAATTTAAAAATTGCATTTATAATCGCAGAAGCTGATGAGCTACCTCCTTTTCTACCCAAATTCGTAATAAATGGAGCATCTTCTAACTTTGATAATTGTTCTTTTGATTCAGCCGCACAGATGAATCCAACTGGAATTCCAATTATTAATGCAGGCTTGATAATACCTTCCTTCACCATCTGAATTACTTCTTGAAGAGCAGTAGGAGCATTACCAATGGCCACAATCCCTCCATCAATATCCGATTTAGATATTCTCATAGATACTTGAGAGCGGGTCTTTTCTTCCTTCTCTGCTAATTCCATAATTTCTGGATTGGAAATATTACAAACTATCTTATTTTTAAAATCTTTGAGATTTTGTTTATTCAAGCCTCCAATTACTCCATTAACGTCAACTACTATACTACAGCCATTTTTTAGAGCATTCATGCCCCTTTGAATTGCATCCTTATGAAAAATTATCTTATTTTTATCTGCAAAATCAAAATCTGCTGTTGAGTGAATGATTCTCCTAACAATTGGCCATTCTTTTTCATTATATCCATGTATACCAACTTCGTCTTCAATCATTTGCATACTATCATCTTCAATTGATTGACCTTTTTTAGTTTGCATTTTCTATCTCTTTTGCTCTCTCTAATATCAAATCTATCATTTTTTGATCTGTTCCCAAATGTTTTGTAATGAAAGTTTTTTTTATATTAGAATTTTTTAGCGCCGGAATCAAATCATTATTGATATCAGTCTTTACATGTGCTCCTTCATGAAGAAAATAAAAAACAATTACTAGTACTTTTGGTTTATCTTTTTCGCATTTTTTTATACCTTCAAAAATATCTGGCTTTTCTATTTCTAACCAGCATTTGCTTACATTTCTATATGAATCATTTAATCCGTTCACAATATAGTTTAATGATCTTTGTGCATTAGGATCTTTACTACCATGTCCGATAATCATTATATCTACATCTTTTTTTGGAAGAGTTATTTGATTTTCTTGTAATGTTGTAAATATTCTATTTTCAACTATATTTATCAAAGTTTTATGCATGCTCATAGGTTTAGTAATAACAAATTTTACATTGGTATGTTTTTGGAACTTCATTACATCTGTAACTGCATTTTTTATTTTTTTACCTGGATACAAAAAATAAGGAACTATAGTTAAAGAATCAATATCTCGTTTAAGACATTTAGTAATTCCATCTTCAATATATGGTGGTTCAACCTCTAGAAAACAGTAATCAACAAACTCATAGTCACTTTTTGCGTGAATCCCTTTACAAATTATCTCTAACTCTTCAGAAGCCTCTCTTTCTCTGCTTCCTCTATCAATTAACAGTAATCCTTTTTTCAACTCAAAATCCTCGCTATTGCTATAGTCAAATTTGGTGGGAATTTTTGCTTTTCTACAACCAACTCTCCTCCAGAAACCTTGATTGCTGTAGCTTCCGATACACTTGCAGTTCCCTCAAATTCTTTTACGGTTTCTGATGGGTTTGGAACAGAAATCTTTGCTAATTCTTCTTTAGTTACATATTCAACAGGTATCCCCATTTCTTCTCCAAGATCTATTAATCCTTGCACCTCTTGTGGTTTTTTTATTGAAACAAGTTTTGCAACAGACTTTGAACTTAGATTAAATTTTTCTAAACAAAAATCAATTCCTTCCTTGATTGTTTCTTTTGTAGTGTCCCAGTGTAATCCAACACCTATCACTAAACTTGGAGGTCGATATATTACAGATTTTTTAGATAATTCTTCATCAATTATTTTATCAGAAATTATGAGACATGCTTTAGAGTTTGATTTTTTTAAATCTTGTAAATTTTTATAAATTAAAACATTTTTAGGTAATTCTTTATGCCAATTTTTCTCACCAACGTCTTGAAAAATACCTATTGACTCCTCATTTATCATATGTGCACTAATTTTAGTTACAGTTGAATCATCATCAATTTTCCAATTAAATTCTCTTCCAACAAGATCAACTGCAATAGTTTTGTTAACGTCAGCCGCAGTAGTTATTACTGGTAAAGATCCTAATTTTTTTGCTATCTCCTGAGTTAATTCATTAGCTCCTCCAATATGACCTGATAATACACTAATAACAAATTTTGTTTTATCATCAATTACAATTACCGCAGGATCTGTCTTTTTGTCTTTCAAATGAGGTGCAATCAGTCTAATTACAGCCCCCAATGAAAAAAGACAGATTAACGCATTACTTCTTTTAAAAAGTTCAACAATTTTCTCTGTTGTAGGCTCAGAATACCATATAATTTCATTATTTTTAGTTGCTAGCTTTGAAGGACCGAAAATACTCCATTCTGGAAATAGTTTTTTTAGATTTTGACCAATTTTAACTCCATTTTTAGTAATTGCAAGAACTGAAGTCTTTTCCATATACAAAACTTTATAGCTTTAATAAAATACCTTACTCTTCTGACTTCCTAGCCAGAACACTTCCATCAAAATCAAATAATATTACATCAATTGGAACTTTTCCATCTGAATGTTTTCTCATATGCTTATACGTCTCACTACAAATTAATTCAAAAAAACCATCAACATTATTTTCTTGAATTATTTCAGAAACATGTCTAGCTGTATTTGCTTTTTTAATACTTTCAATTACTTTATCATTTGCATTTGATTTTTTTGCTAATTCTGAAAGAAAATTCATATCTACTTTTGAGCCTTTAACGTGAGTTTGTTTTATACCTGCTGCCATTTTTGCAAGTTTTCCAATAAAGCCAACAACATATGCTTTTTTGATATTTTTTTTACCACATTGCTGAATTGTATAACCTGAAAAATCACCCATTTGTACAAAACAATGTTCTGGTAAATCTACGATTTTCTTTGCATAATCTTCACTTCTTCCACCTGTTGTAAGAACTACAACATCATTTCCCATGGCAACCGCTACATCCAAATTTTGTCTTATTGATGCTGCATAAGATGCCGTAGAAAATGGAATAACAATCCCACTTGTACCTAAAATAGAAATTCCATTTTTGATACCTAATCTTGGATTATCTGTTTTTAATGCCAATTCTCTCCCTTTTGGAACAGAAATTACGACTCTGAATCCGTTCTTTTTAAGAATTTCTTTTCCTATTGATCTTAAATTCTCATCAATCATTTTTTTAGGAACCGGATTTATTGCTGGTTTATTAATCTCCAAACCTAATCCAGGTTTGGTGACAATTCCAACACCAATTCCGCCATCAATGTCAATCTGATTCACTTTGTCTGTAAATGATAACTCAACAATAATTTCTGCACCATGAGTTACATCAGGATCATCTCCACCATTCTTAATCACGGAGCATCTTGCTTTATCGAAGTTAAATTCGCATGAGTAAATTGGGATTTCAATAAAAGATCGTTTTGGTAACAAAACATCGATATTTTCAATTTTTTGTTGATTCACAATTGATAATAATGCAGCTTTGGCTGCTGCCGTAGCTGAACTTCCAGTCGTATAACCTGTCTTCAACTTTATCTTTTCTTCCTCCTCCACATTTATTGTGTTCATTTTACTGTATTAACTCTTATTTGACAATTTTCAAAATATTCGGTATAGATTTAAAATTAAAACTAATTTGATATCATTATGACTAAATACAAGAAAATAGTAGTTACTGGAGCTAGTGGATTTGTAGCTAAACATCTGAGGAAATATTTATCTGAAAAAAATATTGAGTTAATATCAATATCCAGAAATGATTTTAAAAAATTTAAAAATGAATCAAAAATTATCTCAAAAAATTTTACTAAAGTTCACTATCTCCAAAAAATTAAAAATTTTGATATATTAATTCATCTTATTGGTATTGGCAAACAATCTGTCAATGTTGATTATAACATGATAAATGTTGAACTCACAAAAAATATTGTAAATTTATGTAAAAAAGCAAAAATCAAAAAAATTATTTATATAAGTGGTTTTGGTGTTTCATCAAAATCATCTGTGGGATATTTTATTTCTAAATATCATGCAGAAAAAATCATCATAAACTCTGGATTAAATTATACCATTTTTAGACCATCATACATTGTCGGAAAAGATGATCATTTCACAAAATATCTAAAAAAACAAATTAACCATGGAGAAATTATAATTCCAGGTTCGGGAAACTATCATATTCAACCAATCTATATAGATGATGTAGTAGAAATTATTCTTCAATCCATTTTTCAATCAAAATTCAGAAATAAAATAATTGATCTTATAGGTCCTAATAATATCACTTTCAAGAAATATGTTAAACTTTTTTCAAAAGGGACTAAAACAAATATCAAAAAAATTGATTTAGAAGATATTTATCATGCTGCTATCATTAATCCAAAATCTGATTTTGGTATGGATGATCTGAACATCATAATTGGTAATTTTCAGGGAAATCATCAAAAATTAAGAAAATTTACTAAAATTAAATTTCATTCAATATTGGAACTATTAGAGACCCGCAGATTGTTTTAGTATTTGAGCTTTGTCCGTTTTTTCCCAAGTAAATTCTGACTCGTTTCTTCCAAAATGACCGTAAGAAGCAGTTTTTCTATAAATTGGTCTCTTTAAATCTAACTGTGATATGATTCCTGACGGTTTCATGTCGAAATTCTTTTTTACTAATTCTTCCATTTTGTTCTCCGGAATTTTGTTTGTTCCAAACGTGTTAACATAAAGCGATACAGGTTCAGCAACTCCTATGGCATATGCAAGTTGTACTTCGCATCTATCGGCTAATCCAGCTGCAACAAGATTTTTTGCAATATATCTGCACATGTAACATGCAGATCTATCTACTTTTGAAGGATCTTTTCCTGAAAATGCACCTCCACCATGTCTTCCGAATCCTCCATATGTGTCAACAATAATTTTTCTTCCGGTTAAACCCGCGTCTCCATGTGGACCACCAATTACAAATTTTCCAGTAGGATTAATGTGAATTTTTATTTGTTCATTCCAAAGACTTCCTAATACTGGCTTGATTACTTTATTGATTATCTCTCTTGAAATCTCCTCTTGAGAAATCTCAGGTGCATGTTGTGTTGAAACTACCACTGTTTCAATTTTGGTAGGTTTGTTATTCTCATATCTCACGGAAACTTGTGTTTTTCCGTCAGGTCTTACCCATGTAAGAATATTATTTTTTCGCACTTCAGCTAGTTTCTGCGCTAGTTTTTGTGCAAGCAAAATTGGCATAGGCATTAGCTCTTTTGTTTCATTTGTTGCATATCCAAACATTAGCCCCTGATCCCCTGCTCCTTGTTCTTTATTTTTAGTTGCTGTAACACCCTGACTAATATCTGGACTCTGAGCATGAAGACGTAAAGTTATTTCACAAGATTCGGTATCAAACATCAAATCTTTGTTGTTATACCCAATTTCTCTAATTGTTTTTCTTACCAATTCTTCTTGAGCTTTTTTATCAAAATTTGCTTTAGATGTCACTTCACCTGCCACCGCCACAAAATCTGTGGTGACCATTGTTTCAACAGCTACTCTTGAATCCGGATCTTGTTTGAGAAATTCATCCAAGAACGCATCTGAAATATTATCGCATATTTTATCTGGATGTCCTTCTGTTACTGATTCAGATGTAAATAGAAAACTACTGGTCATAAAACCACACTAACTAGAGTTCATTTTCTAGTTTGATGAATAATACATTATTGCCTCTTACGATAACTCTTCCATAGTTTGCAATTGTTTTACCATCATGCAACTCTTCAGCATCTGTCATAATCAAATTCATGTATGAATCAACATTATCCATTTTTCCTTTATATTCAACTTCATTTTTCAGTCTTACAGTAACTTTCTTCTTTGTACTTTTCTGAAGAGTCGTTAAAGGTCTTTTTACGCTAGTTGATTGAGACACTAATTGTTCACTTGTTTTGCAACTTTGTTCTCTGGAATAAAAGCCTTACCTCCTCTTTTAAAATTAAAATTCTTTAAATTTTTTCTTCATTTTCTAATAATTATGCAAATGATCCCTACTGGTTTACATCAATTAGATGAATTCTTGAGAGGTGGAATTCCTGTAGGTGTTGTAGTAGATATTTTTGGTGGAAATGGAACTGGAAAAACTCAACTATTATTACAATTATTGATTAATTCAATCAAATTTGGTGGTAGGGTTTTGTATTTGGATACAACTGGTGGCTTTAGACCTGAGAGAATTCTTCAAATTCAAAACCAATCCAATTTTGGATTTGATATTCTTGAAAAAATTACTGTATCTAGAATAACTAATACATCAGAGCAAATAAAATCAATCAAAACTCTTCAAGGAAATGATTTCTCATTAATTATCATTGATAATGTAACTGATTTATTTTCTTATGAATATAAAAAAGATGAATCTATTTTTGAAAAAAATACCTTGTTTACAAGATACATGTATGAATTATCTAATTTTGCAATTACAAACAAAATTGCCATTGTTGTCACTAATATGATTAGAAATATTGATGGAAAAGAGGTTGAAAATATGAAAAGTGCAATTGATTCTTTTACCCATATCAAAGTCCATCTTTTTAAAAATTTATCAAAATTTCAAGGAGAAGCATATTGGGCTCTCAATAAAAAATACTTTTCATATACAATTGATAAATTTGGAATCTCTGATCATACTGAAGATATTTAATGATCATTCATCAAGTTAAATCATGGCAGGAATTTTTGATTCAATTCCAATAATTACCGTTATTTTATTTACACTTGGATTAATAGGTGTATTTATTTATGAAAGATCAAAATCAAATTCCACATACAAACCAAATTCTTGAATCACTGTTTGGAAAATTTGGATTTTCAAAACTAACCGAAATTCAGAAAAAAGCTTCACCGATAATTCTGCAAAAAAAAGATTGTCTAGTAATTGCTCCCACCGGTTCAGGAAAAACAGAATGCTCTGTTATTCCAATTTTTTCTCTTTTAAAAAATTCAAAGAAAACTGGAAAAATCAAAATGCTTTACATTACTCCATTAAGGGCATTGAACCGTGATGTCTTTAGAAGAATAACAAAATATGC
>JAOUNZ010000075.1 GCA_029880665.1 Candidatus Nitrosopumilus sp. | reverse complement strand
AGATTAATTCTAAGAACCAAGACTCATGTTCAATCTCTTCAGCTAGTATGTCTTTTGCAATATCATATGTGGCAGGATCTTTTCCTATTGTCATCAGGCAAATTTTATTCCAGTTGACAATTGCACCCTGTTCTGCTTTGAGACATTTCTCTAGAATTGCTTTGTGATCTGTTGGGTTTGCTGGAAGTTGCAGGAATTCACAACCAGAAATCTTGATAAATTCGATTGCATCATTTGGAAGAGCTCCGCCTAATTGGTAGATTCTTTCCAGACATGATTCAAAGTGACTAAGATCTTCCAGTCTTGCATCTTCGATAATTCCTTTCAGTCCCTCTCCTTCCATGCCTGTACAATGTGCTCTGAGGTTGGTAAAGTAATAGTATGCAGTAAACTCCACTGCTGCATTTTTGATTAACTCCTTTAACAACTCATCCACATCAAGGCCGTTTTGTTTTAGAACGTTAATTCCAACAACGTTTGGTTTTGATTCGGACATTTGCTTTTGTGATTAGTGTTTGTAATAAAAATATTGCATTGAATTCCAAAACTTATTCTACTGATATTCTGATTTTCTGGCCGTCAATATCGTCATCTTTGTACTCCTTGCATGAATCTGTAAAGTTTACCTGTTTTACTCGAACCAAAAACGCAAGTTCATCTGCTCTCTCTTTTATCATTTCCAATGACTCTTCATCCAAATCAAGAATTGATGCGATGCCTAGAACATCTGTAGGGTTGTATCTTCTCTCTTTTCGAAGTGTCTGCAGCCTTCTTGCGACATCTTTTACCAATCCTTTTGCCATCATTTCTCTATTTCTTGATGTTGAAATCAATACGGTGTAGTTGTCTCTTTTTGACAATGCAAAGTTTTCATCAGCATCAAAGTCTATGATGAAATCTTCGTTGTCTAATGAAATTGTCTCTCCGTCGATATCGAAATTATATTTGCCATCTCTTTGTAATGATGATATGATGTCCTTAGGATCTGTTTCATTAAATGCGGATACAAGTCTTCCCATGTGTTGTTTTGCTTTTGGCCCTATTCTTTTTCTTTCTAGTTCAATTACATATTTTATTGGTAACCCTAGTTGTTTTAACTCTGATATTTGATCCAATCCTGATCCTTTCTCAGTTTCCATGATGGTGAATTTTTCTACGTTCAACTGGGATTGCAATAGTTCTGACAATGATTCCAGTTTTGCTTTTGTACCTCTTTCTACACAAATCAATGCTTCATCTAGTGGCCATCTTCTCTTCAGCTTTCCTTTCATTCTTGCAGCCGATGATATGGATACGATATCTTTCATTATGTCAAACGCTTCTTCAATTTCTTTGCTGATGAGAGATTCTTGGTATTGAGGCCATTTGTCAAGTAAGATGCTCTGCTTTTCATGAAATACTGTTTGATACAAATACTCACTTGTAAAAGGACAGAACGGATGAATCAGAACGTTTAGGGTCCTAAGCACATTACTGAGCACTGCATAAATTGCCAGACGTCTGTTCTTCTTTGATTCCTCCTCATCCCACAGCTCTCCTCTTGTGATTGGAACGTATACCTGGCTTAGGTTGTTGATGATGAAGTCATCGATTGCTTTTGCACCTTCGTGGAATTTACATGTCTCATTTTTTTCTGTGATCTTTTTTATGAGTCTTTGAAGTTTAGATAGCAGCCAAATATCTGGTGATGTGAGTAGATTGTTTTGCTTTGCCCATTCAATTGTATTTCCTGAATCGAAACTATCAAACTGGCTATTTTGTTTAAAGTATAGATGCAAATTAAACAATGTATTGATCACCTGATACGGCCTTGACATTAACTCATCCGTGCTAAAGCTGAGCGGTTCTATTGGACTTGCTTTCCACATAAAGTAAAATCTTATCAAATCAACAGGATATTTTTCCAATAGTTCTTTGCCATCCAAAACATTTCCGTGGCTTTTGCTCATCTTGCCTCCATTTTCATCCAAAACATGTCCTTGGAACAAAAATGCCTTGTAAGGGGAGGTTGGGGCGTTATTCAAAATTACATTCTCGATTAATAATGTGTAGGCCCACCCTCTAGTCTGATCAATTCCTTCGGTGAAGAATGGTGCTGGGATCTCATTTGCATACTCTTCATCTGTCAATGATGAGTAAGGGGCTGATCCGCTGTTGTGCCATGTGTCTAAGACATATTCCTCTCTTTTTGTTTTAACGCTGTTGCATTTTTTGCACTTTATTATTATGTTGTCAATCCATGGTCTGTGCAATTCAAAGTTTGGACCGTCAGGCAAACTATGTGCTGCTTTTACGATTTCTTCCCTTGTAAATAACCAATTTTTTTCATTGCAATCCTCGCAATTCCAAACCGGTAAAGGGCAGCCCCAAATCCTCTCTCGAGAAATACACCATGGATGTCTTTCTTTGACTATCCCAAGAAATCTGTTTTTTGGTTGCTCAAAAAAATACTCTACACTCTCTGCTGCCTCAATTGCCTTGTTTTCCAGTCTGTCTAATTTGTAAAACCATCCTCTTCTTGCCAGCCACACTATTGGATGATGAGACCTCCAGCAAAGTGGATACTTGTGTTTTATTTTTCCAATCTTTACTAGTGCATTACACTCTTTTAGATCCTCAACTATGACTCTATCTGCATCTCTTACAAACATTCCGTTGTACTTTCCAGCATTTACTGTGAATTTTACTTCATCATTTATGGGGTTGAAAATCTTGACATTTCGTTTATTGGCAATCTTGATATCTTCCTCACCGTTTGCAGGTGAGAGATGTACAAGACCACTTCCTGTACTTGCATCAACAAATGTCTCAGATACGGCAACATGATAATTCTCCAACTTGGAGCATTCGTTTAACGCTGGAATTAGATTCAATAAAGGATGAACATATTTTTTTCCTTCAAATTCTGAACCTTTTGAAGTCTTTTTGATCTCGTACTTTTCAATCTTCATCTCTGCCATTAACTCTTCTAGCCTTGTCTTGCCAACTACCCATGTCTCATCTTCCACACTGATATGTGCATAATCTTCTTGAGGGTGAAGACCGACCATTGCGTCTGTGACTAGTGTAAATGGCATTGTAGTCCATACAATCAAAAAAGCTTCCTCATCTGCTAGTTTCACTTTGTAATATAATGAAGGATCTTTTACTTCTTCATACCCTTGATTCACTTCAGCGTGACTAAGTGATGTCTGGCAGCTTGGGCAGTATGCAATTACTGTAAAGTCTTCTTCCAAGATTCCATTATCATGTGCTTTTTTTAATATCTGCCATTCTCTTTCAATAAACTCGTCTCTAAATGTCCAGTATGCTTTTTCGTGATTAAATGACATGCCAAGTAATTCATCTACATTGACCCATGATTTGTTAAATTTTTCTACAATTTTTTTGCATTCAGATACAATTCTTTCTATCCCAAATTGTTTGACTGCCTCCGTTTTTCCACCAGTGACTCCCAACTCCTTCTCTACCTGTAATTCTACTGGGAGCCCTTGGGTATCCCAACCACCATTGAACTCTATTTTTTTCCCTTGGAGTGTATTGTATCTGTACCATAAATCTTTGATAACCCTTCCTCTAAGGTGCCCTGCATGTGGAACTCCGTTCATTGTAGGTGGACCTTCGATGAATCTGATCCTTTCAGGTTTGTCTGATTCAAAAATCTGCCTTTCTAGATCAATGGATTTGATGTGCTCTTTTACTTGGAATTCTATTTCCTTTGCATCAAATTTTGTGGATAGCTCCATCTGGATTTTGATATATTGGTGATATTATAAAGCTAAATTGGTTCTGCAAGATTTGGATTATATAATTGACGAAAAGACTGTTCCTATTGGTAAATATCCTGATAATCGGTTCCGGCGGACGTGAACATGCATTATCCTGGAAGTTGTCTCAAAGTGATGACATAGAAACTATTTTTACTGCACCAGGCAATGGTGGAACTCCAAACAATCTTCCGATTAGCATTGATGATCTGGATGGATTGATTGACTTTGCTAAAAAAAATAATTGCTTTACTGTAGTGGGACCTGAAGCTCCATTGGCTGCAGGCATTGTTGATAAATTCAATGACAACAACCTCAAAATTTTTGGACCGTCCAAACAAGCGGCTCAGCTTGAATCAAGCAAGATATGGGCAAAGAACTTCATGAAACGCAATGGCATTCCTACCTCCAGATTTGAAATATTCAGCGATGCCCAAAAAGCCCAAAAATATGTAGAATCACTTGATTACAATGTAGTTGTAAAAGCAGATGGCCTTGCAGCTGGAAAAGGTGTGATTGTATGCGGCAATGATAAGGAAGCAAAATCTGCCATTGAAACAATTCTGATAAAAAAGACGTTTGGTGATGCCGGAAACAGAATTATTGTCGAAGAGCGAATAGACGGAATAGAGGCATCATACATTGCGCTCTCAGATGGCAATGTGGCTATCCCCATGGCAACAAGCCAAGATCATAAGAGAATTTTTGATGGTGATAAAGGGCCAAACACTGGTGGAATGGGTGCATATTCACCTACGCCGATAATTGACGATTCACTTGCAAAAAAAATCCAAGTGGAAATTATTGATAAAACAATCCTTGCCATGAAAAATGAAGGGATCTCCTTTAAGGGATTTCTATATGCCGGCATAATGATTCATGATAACAAGCCATTTGTTTTGGAGTACAACGTAAGGATGGGTGATCCTGAATGCCAACCAATCATGATGAGGATGGATTTTGACTTGTATGATTACTTTGTAGCAAGTGTTGATGGAAAATTATCTTCTATGCCTAAACCTACTTGGAAAAAAGAATCAGCGGTGTGTGTTGTTTTGGCATCTGAGGGATATCCTGAATCATATCCTAGCGACGAGGAGATATCTGGATTTGACTCTGTCTCAAATGACGTGTGCATATTTCATGCTGGAACAAAAAAACTTGACGGAAAAATTCTCTCAAATGGAGGACGTGTTTTGGGTGTCACGGCGTTAGGTAATTCCCTGGAAGATGCAATTTCAAATGCATATGCTGCAGTTGAAAAAATCTCTTGGCCTCACAAATATTACAGAAAAGATATTGGTCAAAAAGGGCTTTCCTATTTCTGAGTTTGAAAAATCCTGTCTTCTGTTGCAACCCAATCTATGACTATGTCGTGCTCTAATTTTGGAATTTTCTTTATGATTTGTTTTTCCAATGTCAAAGATATTGTCGTGACTCTATTTTCTGCCAAGAATTTATCATAGAATCCATAGCCGTATCCTAATCTTACGCCACTTTGAGATATTCCTACGGTTGGAACTAGGATTATGTCTAGGGCATTGTCTGTCGGACAACTGTCTTTGGGCTCCATGATGTCAAAACTTCCTTTTTCTAGGCTTGCAAAGTCTGTTATTTTTCTAAACTCCATCGTGTCTCCAATAACTTTTGGTAAGAAGACATCTTTGCCTTCACTGATTAATTCTTGGATTATATCCTGTGTCATGATCTCGCTTCCTATTGGGTAGTATGCTCCAATTTTTTGCGCATTTTTGAATGCATGTATTTTTCTTAATCTTTTTTGAATTTTATCGCTTGCAATCTTCATTAGATCAAAAGACGTGTTGTCTCTTTTTTCTAAAAGAAAATTCCTGAG
>JAOUNZ010000014.1 GCA_029880665.1 Candidatus Nitrosopumilus sp. | reverse complement strand
TAAGCAACATGTTTGTCTTTAATTTTTTTGAATGCATCCAAGTCTTCCTGAGGGACTTTGAGTCTTGCACAAGAACGACATGTTGATTGCAGTAGTTTGTAGATATTGTCAATAAATGCAATGTGTAGTATTGGTTCTGCAAGTTCAATATGACCAAAGTGCCCAGGACACCTTGCAGCAGTGTTTCCACATGTAAGACATTTCTGGCCTGGCTCAAGAGTACCTAGTCTGCCATCCATAAGGCCCCCCTGAACTGGCATTCCATCTTCATCATATGTTTCAGGAGCAGTGATTTCTGCAACAGAATATTTTCTTATTTCAGTTGGAGACCACACTGAGAACTGAATCCCGTCAATTGCTTTAATTGCTTGAACGGACATTAGATTTTCTCCTTGATTAACAAACGTGGTGCAACGTTAAGACTTTGCATCTCTTGTAATAATAATTTGAATGCATATGCTACAGACACAGATGAAACTTTAGCTTTATCGCCACAGACTCGACAGACATATTTTCTTTGTTTAACATCATGATACGCTACCAAACCACATCTTTCACATACAAAGATATCAGATTTGTCAGATTCATCTAGCAATCTATCTTTTAATATCATTGAAGCGCCATAAGCAATCAGACAGTCTCTTTCCATTTCACCAAATCTCAATCCACCACCTCTTGCTCTTCCTTCAGTAGGTTGCTTGGTCAACATTTGAACTTGTCCACGGGCTCTTGCATGAATTTTATCTGCAACCATATGATGAAGTTTTTGATAGTAGACAACCCCAATAAAGACTTCAACCGGAAATGCTTTTCCAGTTCTTCCATCATACATTATTTCTTTACCAGAATATTTGAAATTGTGCGCATCCATTACTTCTTTTACCTCATCCATTTTTTCTCCAACAAATGCAGAACCATCAAATCGTTTTCCACGAAATGCAGCTGCTTTACCACATATTGATTCCATCATCATTCCAACTGTCATTCTTGAAGGAAATGCATGTGGATTAATCAAAACATCAGGAGACAGCCCTTCTGCGGTATATGGTAAGTCTTCAGCTTTGGCCAGAATTCCCAGTACACCTTTTTGTCCGTGTCTGGACGCAAATTTATCACCAATCTCAGGAATTCTCATATCTCTTGCTCTAATCTTGTACATTTTTCCACCTTCATTAGATTGAGTCATAACTACAGTGTCAATTACCCCAGATTCAGATGGTCTTACACCAATAGAGGTATCTCGTCGATACGGGCCGGAGGATTCAAACTCCCTGTATTCCTCCATGAATCTTGGAGGACTTGTTTTTCCGATTAGAATATCCCCTCCTTTCACGGGAGCCTCAGATGCAACAACTCCATCTTCTTCAAGTAATCTGTATGCACGTTCCCCCTTGTAACCTCTAATGTTATCTTCAGCATTAGGAATTTCAAAGGTATCACGCATTCCACCTGGATACTGCTTTGCTTCTGCATCATAAATTCTGTAAAAGAAAGTTCTTCCCAATCCTCTGTCAACTGATGCTTTGCTCAACACAATAGCATCCTCAATATTATAACCGTCAAATGGCAGTACTGCAACAACACAATTTTGGCCGGCTGGTCTGTCTTCTAATCCTAAGAGTTTCATTGCTTTTGTGTTAACAATTGGGACTTGTGGATACAGCATAAAGTGTTGCCTAACGTAAGTACTCGTATTCATCATAGGCGTAGAGAAGCCTAAACTTTGTTTTGCCATTGCAGATTCATAGGTATTTCTTGGAGATTGATTATGTTCAGGATATGGAATGATAGAAGCCCCTGCACCTAGTATTGCGGGTGAAAATACTTCCAAATGAGTGTATTTCTTTGTGTCTTTATCATCTAATGTAACATAGCAATTTTCTTCCTCATTTGCATCAATCATTTCTAAAACACCCATTCTTAAAAGATCAATCCAAGAAAGTAGTTTTTTCGAAATTTTATCTAACAAGTCTGATGTTAGTAATGGTTTGTTATCTTTGATAATTATTAAAGGTCTTAAAACTCGCCCTGCATTACAATTCACATACAGTCTTTTTGTAGATCCTTCAATGTCAGATTTATGATACGAGATTCCAATGTGCGGATGAATCTTTGAGTTTCTTCTTAGTTCTCTAAGCAATTCAGCCAGTTCTGCACCGTCTTTGAAATATCCAATTAGACGTCCATCAACAAATACTCTAGTTCCATCTTTTTTGAGGTCTTCTTTGGCGTCAAAGAAATGGACCGTACCAAGGTCATAGATTTTTTCTATGATTTCTTCAGAAGGTACATTTATAGAAATAATTCCAGATAGTGCCAAATTTTTTACCAAGCCACAGTTAGATCCTTCAGGAGTTTCACTTGGACAGATTCTTCCAAAGTGTGTTGCATGTAGGTCTCTTGCCTCAAAGTTTGGTTGAGTTCTACTAAGAGGGGATTGAATTCTTCTTAGATGGCTAATTGTTGAAAGGTAATTAGTTCTATCAAGTAATTGAGTGACACCAACACGCCCACGTCCCCAGTTACCAGTTGCAATAGCATTGTTCAGTTTATCAGTAATTATTCCGGGACGAATAGCCGCAGCAACAGCGTTAATTCCACGTTTTTGACCAGATCGTTCTAATTGGTATTTCATATCCCTAACTAGATTTCTAAATGCAGTTCTAAACAAATCTGCCAACATCTGTCCTGCAAACTTGATTACTTTATTTCCATAATGATCTTTATCGTCGGGAGTAATCCAACCAAGTTTCAGTTCTAATAACTTACAGGCAGCTTCACCTAAGAACTGTGCTTTTTCTTTTCTATTTTCAGGATGTTTGCCTAAATGTGGCAGTAATCCCCAATCAAGCAAGGTCTCAGCACGTTTAATCTGGAATTCTTCTAACATTCCAGGCGCAATTCTTTTGCTAATATAGACAATAGCATCTTTTGATGTTGGAACATCCCCTGCTTTTTCAAATGAACCCTCCAGTTCATCCTGAAGATCGTCAACTAACGAAACTACAGAAGCAATTTCTCTATCAGATTCCAAACCAAGTGCTCGCATCAAGGTGACAACTGGAATATCAACTGGTGAGCCAGGGATTCTAGCAACAATCAAACCGTCATTTTTCATGACGAGTTCTAATTTTGCACGATAGCCAACAATTGAGGAATACACTTTAGCTTTGAAAACAATATTCCCACCAACAGTTTCTCTGTCAACAATTATTTTGTTGTAAGAAAGATCCTCTAATCCAACGATGACTCTTTCAGAACCATTAATGATAAAGTAACCGCCAGGATCATTTGGATCTTCACCGTGTTCAATCAGTTTTTGAGTGGAGAAATTATGTAAGATGCAGGCATTTGATTTTGCCATTACTGGAACATCTCCAATATGGACAAATCTAGACTCTAAAATTTTTCCATCCTCCACAACACTGGCTTCCATCATTACGGGTGCGGAGTATGAAACATTTCTTAATCTTGCTTCAGCTGGTGTGATGTGAGTGATAGAACCATCCAGTTCCATCATTCTTGGTTGCTGAAGTTTTACTTTACCTAATTGAATCTTGTAAGGATATTCAGCATTTTCAATATCTATTTGTCCGACTTCGTTAATTATACTCTGCAATCCTCTTTCTAAAAATTCATCAAATGAATTCAAATGTTGACGTGCTATACCCTCACGTTTTAAAATGTCCTGAATTACTGGCCAACGTTTGGTTGAAGGATCTGTCATCTAGACTTCCACCACATATCTGTAATAGAGACTTTCACCTGCAGTTGGGCTTTTTCGAGTGATCTTAATCATATCGCCAGGTTTAACGCCTAGTCCCAAAATAGCAGGATCATTAACAAAGATTAATGGTAATTCGGTAGGTTTACAATTGTATTTTTTTAGAACATCCTCTGCTTCTTGTTTAGAAATAATTTCATGCATTGGTACATAGATATGATCAGGTACCAGAACTTGATTTTTCTTAGTTGCCATTTAGAATACCTCCAGATCGAACATTAAATGTAACAGGCAATAACATACACAAACTGTAAAAAATTCGCGCTCAGGTTAATATATATCTAATCTGAAATTCGTTAAAAAATCTGTTTTTTCTATTTTGTCAACAAATTTTATCACAACCTTAAATAGGATAAATTTAGGCGTAAAATTGATGAAAGCTCATCTATCGGTGTTTGCCCTATCTGCAATTTTAATTGCAAGTATTGGTATTGCACCAGCATTTGGACAAATACAAAACACAATTGTTGTTACTACAGACAAATCATCATATTCAGAAGGTGATATTATCTTGGTAACAGGAGAAGTAAGAGAAGTGTATTCAGGAACACCAGTAAGTTTGATAGTTCAAAACGACTATGCAATCGTTGCTCTTGCTCAACTGACAGTAGGGGCTGATAAAAAATTCAGTACTGAAATCACTGCAGGTGGAACAATGAGAACAGCTGGAACGTATACAGTTGAAGTCACATATGGAACCCAAAATCGTATAGCAACAACATCATTTGAATATGGAGGATCTACAGCAACACCAAGCGGTAATCCAAGAATAACGGATACCACAGTTTCAATTGAAGGTTCTGATGATTTGATAGGATACAAGATCACAGGTGGAAAATTACTAAACATCGTGCCTGATGTAGAAGCAAGATCACTGATCGTATCTATTAATGCTATAACCGATGGTTCGTTGACACTTACAATCCCAAGATCCATATTAGATTCAACAATGAATGGTGAAGATGATGACTTTTTCGTCTTAATTGACGGAGAAGAAGTAGACTTTGATGAAACAACAACATCAACAGACAGAACACTTACCATAGCATTCCAAGCAGGTGCTGAAGAGATTGAAATAATTGGAACATTTGTAATCCCAGAATTTGGTACGATCGCAGCTATGATTCTAGCAGTGGCAGTTATTTCAATAATTGCAATCTCTGCAAAATCAAGACTTAGTATTATACCAAGATACTAAATTTCTTCTTTTTTCTATTTTTAAATATACATAAATAGCAATAATGTTGGGTTGAATTAAGATGGAGTTTAAACGTTCTACAACATCAATGGCAATAGCCCTTATGGCGCTGTCATTAATTTCTATGACCTCAATTCAGCAAGATGCTTTTGCCCAAAGTGCAGGCATGTCCCTTACAGCAACAGCCGATAAAGGATCAAACACCATTGTCGTTACAGGTAAAACGGTTTCACATTTTACAGATATTACATTTACTGTAACATCTCCAAGTGGAAACAATCTTGTAGCTGCATGGCAAATTACACCAGATATCAGTGGTAACTTTGGTACTGAATTCAAAATTGGTCCAACTTGGACTGAGAATGGATTTTATACCATAACAGCAAAACAAGGCAGTTCATCACTATATACATTAGATGTTCTTGTTGAAGTAACAAACGGTAAGACTGGAAGAATTTCTGTAACGGAATCTAATTTACAGGGAATTTTTAGACCAAATGAAAACAACGCTGCAACAGATAAAGGAATCATACTTGATGAGATAATTGTCGAGGAAGGTTCTACACTGTTTGAGGTTACTGGAATGACAGACAGAGTGAATCAAGATATTACATTGAAGGTAATTGCACCAAATGGAAATGTGGTGAAAGTAGCTCAATTATCACCAACACTTAAGGGCGAATTTGCTACCGAAATCACAGTGGGCGGATCATTATGGAGACAAGATGGATCTTACACTGTAACAGTACAACAATTTGACGATCCAAAATATACTGCTTCAACTCAAGTAGGTATTAAAGACGGCGTCGTAATCCCAGAATTCGGTGCAATTGCAGCCATGATTCTAGCAGTGTCAATTATCTCAATAATTGCAATCTCTGCAAAATCAAGACTTAGCATTATGCCAAGATACTAAGTTCACAACTTTTTTCTATTTTTAAATATACATAAATAGAGACAGGTATAAAACGCAACAAGATGAACAGCCGTATGTCGTTTGCGCTACTAGCCATTTTGACTGCAGTCGGTACCTTAACTATGTCATCAGCATATGCAGCAGGAGATCTTCCTCAAGCATGTGTAGGATGTACCATGGAGGATGTCAGAGTAACAGCCAATGAGATGTTGCTTCGAGATATTCCAATATCTGTTTGGACAGATAAAACAAATTATCATCACAATGACATGATTATGGTAAAAGGTCAAGTAGCAAATACTTCCGGATTTCCAGTAACAGTAACTGTTGTTAGTCCAACAAACGTCATTGTTACAATTGATCAGATTATTGTAGCAAAAGATGGGAGTTTTAAGACTTCATTGAATACAGCAGGTCCAATGTGGAAGTACGACGGTACCTATACCATTAAAGTAAACTATGGTAATTCTGAAAAAAGTAACAGTGTCAGAGTTGAACTAGCTGGTGGAGATGTAACAGGTCCAACATCAAGTAAATGTAGTACAAAGGAAATCGCCATAGGCGATAACTGTATACCATTTAGCATATCTGGTGGAATGGTAACTGGTGCAACTATCAACACTAACGATAACTCAATCATCATCAGCATCAACGCTAAAGAAGACGGAACACTGACCATCACCCCATCAAAGACAATTCTAGACGGTATCTTCATGGCATTAGTTGATGGAGAAGAATCAAATGATGTAGAGATTGTCGGAAATAAAGTAACAGTGATGTTCCCAGCTGGCACTGAGAAAATTGAAATAATCGGTACCTATGTGATTCCAGAATTCGGTGCAATTGCAGCCATGATTCTAGCAGTGTCAATTATCTCAATAATTGCAATCTCTGCAAAATCAAGACTTAGCATTATGCCAAGATACTAAAATCGCACAATTTTTTTCATTTTTTCATTTTTGATAGTAAGAGAAATATACAATTTCATATTCGTAAGTTTGTGGAATTAAGGATATTGTATAGCATCGTAGCAATACTGTTGATTCCAACAGGAATGGTGTTTGCACAAGAGTCGTTAATTTCTGTTCAAACTGATGATCGTAATTATGATGAAGGTGATATAATTTTAATCTCAGGAAACATATCTATAGTTGTAGGCAGTACGCCAGTAACATTACAGTTATTTTACGAGGGTAATTTGATAGACATCGCACAGATCACGGTGGCACAAGATGGAAGTTATTCTCACACAGTTATTGCAGAGGGGCCATTATGGAAAAAACAAGGAAATTATTTAGTCAGGGTCTCATATGGAGATGGGAATGTTGCTGAATCTGAATTTGATTATTTTCCAAAATCAAGTTTAACTGATACACCAATTAATTTTGAAGTAGATGCTGGAAGTCATGGCACATTTGATGTAAAATACATCATCAAGGGAGGAACAGTCAAGAATATGATGGTGGATTCAAACAATTTTGCGTTGATAGTACAAATTGATGCAACAGATGACGGAACAATCACGTTAGAATTACCTAGAGAATTCATAGATGCCGTAAAACAAGACGGTGAAGACGAGACATTTATCATTCTAATTGATGGGATGGAAGTATCGCATCAAGAATCTGTAGAGAATACCGAATTTAGATCAATAACGGTTAATTTTGAACAAGACGACTCAGATATCAGAATTATTGGGACCTATGCAATTCCAGAATTCAGTTCCATAGCCATGATGATTTTAATCGTTGGCATCATGATAACGATTCTAACCACTAGAAATAGATTCCAAAGTACTAAGTTTTAGAAACAAAAGAATATTTTTCTTTGAATGGAGAAAAGGCTCTAAGTTCCTTAACAATTTTTTTGAGAGTATTCACTGTTTCTTCGATTTCATTTTCATTATTAAAAATTCCAATAGTTAATCGCAAAGAACCTGTTATCTGTTCATGTGAAAAACCCATGGCTTGCAATACATGTGAAGCTCTTTGGGTATGAACAGAACATGCGGACCCTGTTGATGCCGCAATTCCATGTTCATCGAGTTTGATAATCAAATCTTCTCCATTTATGCCAAGAAATGTAAAGTGAGCATTGTTTGGCAGTCTAGATTGAAAGTCTCCATTCAAAGTTGTTTCTGGAATCTCATTTAATACTCTCTTAACAAGAAGGTCTCGGAGTTTTTCCACATAAGACATGTTGGCATCTAAATTATTTTTTGCAATTTCACACGCTTTACCAAATCCAACAATGTTTGCAACATTTTCAGTACCGGAACGTAAGCCATGCTCTTGCCCTCCACCTAGGATAACGGGAGCAATATCAATACCATTTTTTATGTATAATGCACCAATCCCTTTAGGCCCGTGAATTTTATGAGAAGATATCGATAATAAATCGATACCTAATTTTTTAACATCAATTGGGATTTTGCCTACTGCTTGCACGGCATCGGTGTGAAAGGGAATTTTTCTTTCATTGCAAAGTTTAGCAATTTCTTGAATTGGTTGGATAGTACCAACCTCATTATTTCCAAACATGATAGAAACTAAACATGTTTTATCAGATAATTGATTTTCCAGATCGGATGTATTTACCATACCAAATTTATCAACTGGGAGATAGACCACATCTATTTCGTTTTTAGATAATTTTTTACATGGTTCCAATATCGCATCGTGTTCAATTGACGAAGTAATAATTTGACAGGAGGTATTTTTCATTGATACTCCTGTCAGAACAGTATTGTTAGATTCAGTACCACCAGAAGTAAGCAGAATCTCAGAAGGATCTGCATTGATTAATGATGCAATTTGTTTTCTTGCTTTTTCAACAGCTTTACGAGCTAATCTACCATATCGATGAATGGATGATGGGTTTCCATATTGTTCTTTCAGATACGGAAGCATGGAATCTAGAACATCTGCGTGAATTTGAGTAGAGGCGGCATTATCTAAGTAGATCAATCTGCAATCACATTTATTTTTCCAGGGCTATATCCTTCTTGATCTACTTCAACGGCAATAAAACCAATCATCTTTAATTTTTCAGTGATTTGTTTCAAAATTACATCATCAAACATATAGATCATTTCCTTATCAACTTCAATTTTTGCTGAGCCGTTGATATCACGTACTCTAACATGATTTAAATTTGTAAGTTGTTTAACGATGCCTTCTGCTAATTCAATCCGAGTTAATTTTTCAGCAGTAATCCTTTGACCCCAAGGAATTCGTGAAGCTAAACATGAATTGGATGGTTTGTCAAAAACAGATAAACCAACAAATTTTGCTGCTTCTCTAATTTGTGATTTTGAAAAATTAGTCTCCACCAATGGGCTCCTAATCCCATTTTTTTTAAGAGCTTCAATTCCAGGCCTATAATCTCCCAGATCATCAATATTTGTCCCATCTACTATAATCTCAATATTATTTTCTTTTGCTAGTTTTATCAGATGATCCCCCAATTCCAACCTACAATGAAAACATCGATTTGAGTCATTTTTTGTAAAATCATCATTTTCTAGTTCATCATAATCCAAAAGGATCTGCCGAATTCCAATCTCAGAACATATCTGTTTAGCAGTTTCAAGCTCTTCTTTTGACAACGTTTTGTAATCAGCAGTAACAGCAATAGCAGAAGAGCCTAATTCTTTGAATGCTGCATATGCAACAAGAGCACTATCAACACCACCAGATAAAGCAACCATTACTTTGGTTTTATCCTCAAACCAATTTATAAGATCATTAAGATGAGTCATCATAATTCTCTAATTTTTCAATCTCTTTTCTTAATAATGATTCTGTTTCTTTGATGGGTTTATTTAGTATATCAGATATTTTTTTCAAATCATCGAATTCTATTTTAAAATCAGTTTTTCCTTTATATGAGAATTGTTTATAATGCACATGAAAAGATTGCCCATTCAAAATTATAGAAACATCATAGATTGTTCTAGGAACAATGAAGCGATTAGAGTCTAAAATCCTTATCCCTAACGTACCAGTTTCCATCACTAACGTATCTAGGATTTTATCAACATTGTCTTCAGTGCAGATTACAGAAACAAGGTTAGTTGGTCTTCCTTTTTTGGAAATTCCATTGTAAATCGAAACATCTCTTGCTCCTTTTTCCATTATTTTTTCAATTAAATTTCCTAGAATCTCTCCTGAAACATCATCTATGTTTGTTTCAAGAATTTTTACAGCATCAATTTCAAAATTATTTTCAGAACCTAAAACAATCTTCAACACATTTGAAAAAGTTTCAAAATCTTTCTGACCAGCACCATAACCAATTGAATTAATTTTCATTTGCGGATAATAATCAACAGAATTTACAGCCAAATTTACCAGAATACATGCACCTGTAGGTGTAGTTAATTCTTCATTTGCATTGTTTCCTCTTATAATTAAATTTGAATTTTTAAAAATTTCAAGAATGGCACTTGCAGGGTTAGACATTATACCATGTGAAAATGTTATTGAGCCACTTCCTACAGATATTGGAAGACAAACTATTTTTTGATCAAACAGTGCTAGATCCTCCAATGCAATGGTAACACCAACAATATCTACAAGAGTATCAATGCTAGAAGCTTCATGAAAATGAACCGAGTCTTCAGGAATACCATGAATTTTAGATTCTGAAGAAATTAGTGTCTTAATACAGGATTCTGCAAACAATTTTGCCTTTTCAGAAAGTCCAATAGATTGTACAGAATCATTAATTGCCTTTTTGATTTCAAAACCTTTCCTTTCATGAATATCTTCATTAATTTCTAAAATTAGTCGGAGAGCTTCAACTCCATGTTTATGAATTTTTTGAAAGTCAATTTTCAATATAGAGGAACCAACAAGAAATTGTTCGGCTTGTTTAAGTCCATCAAGAATCTTATTTTTGTTAGCACCCAAATCTACTAAGCTACAAAGTAACATATCGCCAGAAATACCAGCAATCTGCGGATCTATTACAAGCACCATAATTCAAAATTATAAAAAATGCTTATAAATTCGCCTAATAAATGGCGAATTTCATTAGATTTAATAAATCAGAATCAATGAATTTTTTTATGATTACGATTATTGGCTCTGGAAAAGTAGGGGGGGACGCTGCCTTATTTTCTGCATTAAAGAAATTAGATGATCAAATATTGTTGTTAGATGTTGCTGAAGGACTTCCACAAGGAGAGGCAATGGACATCAACCACATGCTTTCAGAGCAAGGAATTGACGTAGAGGTAAAAGGTTCCAATAATTTTGCAGATATGAAAGGCTCAAACGTTGTAGTAGTGGTTGCAGGCTCCGGAAGAAAACCAGGAATGACAAGAATGGATCTTTTAAAAATTAATGCATCAATCGTAAAAAGTGTAGTTGAAAATATCAAAAAACATGCAGATAATTCAATGATTATTCCAGTCACAAATCCATTAGATCCAATGGCATATATCACATACAAAGTGTCAGGATTTGACAGAAGTCGAATTTTTGGAATGGGTGGAATGCTAGATTTGTCAAGGTTTAGACAATTTATTCATGAAGCAACAGGCCACTCACGTGATTCCATCAGAGCATTAGTGATTGGAGAACATGGTGAAAACATGTTACCATTGCCAAGATTTTCATCAGTGTCAGGAATTCCATTATCATCATTTCTTCCAAAAGAAAAATTAGATGAATTGGTTCAAAACACGAAACAGGTCGCAGCAAGAGTTATAGAATTAAAAGGTGCAACAGTTCATGCTCCAGGAAATGCAATATCTGCAATTATCGAGTCAGTGGTAAGAGACAGAAAACAAGTAATTCCAGTTGCAACATATCTTGATGGTGAATATGGTCACTCTGAAGTAACAATTGGTGTTCCAGCAATTATTGGAAAGAAAGGAGTAGAAAAGATCATCGAATTAGACCTAAATGAGGAAGAAAGACAAGGGTTCAATAAAGCAGTTAAGAGTGTCAAAGATGCCATCTCAGGTATTGAGATCTAAGCATTTTTTTATCATAACAAAGAAAAAACAT